>JACIWF010000033.1 GCA_014361095.1 Hadesarchaea archaeon
AGCACTCCTTGTAGCACTGATCAAGGGGCTACCCTGAAGGATACCACCAATATTTTTATAAGGTATCTGGTGATGGGAAATAAGGTGATGACTTGAGATTGTTGGTCGCCTTAGGCGGAAACGCCATCAAACAGGCACATGAGAAAGGATCAACACAAGAACAGTTTATGAACTGCAAAAAAACGGCGGTTTTGCTCGCCCAAGTGGTCGCAAAGATGGGCCCAGAGGACCGGCTTATTATAACCCACGGCAATGGTCCGCAGGTCGGCAACTTAGCCGTACAACAGGACCTAGCCAAAGCGGTGATCCCCCCGCAGGATATGGATGTCCTAGGAGCCATGACCCAAGGCCAGATTGGCTATATGCTGCAACAAACGCTTGACAACCAGCTGAGAAAACTGGGTCTCAACAAACAGGTCGTTGCTGTGGTGAACCGCGTCTTGGTCAGCAAGGACGATCCTGAATTTCAGGGCGAGAACGCCTCAAAACCCGTCGGCAACTTTCTCACCGAGGCTGAGGTTAAAGAAGAAAAGGCCAAACACCCTGAATACATCTTCAAGAAAGTCAAACCCACAGGCGACCGCTGCTGGAGGCGCGTTGTTCCCTCCCCGGATCCTATCGCCAATGTTGAGGCCGAGGCCATAAGAAAAATGGTCGATGCCGGGATAATTGTCATTGCCTCTGGTGGAGGAGGCATTCCGGTGATCCTAAACGACAACGGTAACTACCGTGGTGTAGATGCAGTTATTGACAAGGATCTGGCGGGGGAAAAACTGGCTGAGGTTGTAAACGCGGATACTTTTCTAATTCTAACTGATGTGGAAAAAGTAAAGCTGAACTTTGGAAAACCAAACGAGCAAGAGATATCCCAGATGACTGTTGAGGAAGCCAAACGCTATCTCGGTGAAGGCCACTTTCTGGCTGGCAGCATGGGGCCAAAGGTAAAGGCCTGCATCCGTTTCCTAGAGTGGGGAGGCAAACGAGCCATCATCAGCTCGCTGGACAAAGTGACCGAGGCCCTAGAAGGCAAGACCGGCACCCACATCGTCCGAGGATAAGAACAAGCATGCCCAAAACAAAAGGACCGCTACCACGCTTTTCCAAAATTCATGTCCAGTTAACCCTCGAGCTGATATCCAAACACAAGCGGATTGGGCGCAAGCAACTCACCAGCAAGCTTGGAATAGGTGAAGGTAGCGTCCGAACAATTTTAGACCACCTGAAGAAGGAAGGACTGATAAGCTCTTCCAAGGGCGGACACTCTTTAACTGAAAAGGGGAAGTCCCTACTCGGAGAACCCCAGCCATTAGTCCCGGTCGACGCTGGCGACTTAGCAATCGGTAAAGTCAGTGTGGCTACTATTGTCAGGGGCGCTGCCGACAGGGTCAAACGGGGAATTGAACAGAGGGACGAGGCAATAAAAGTTGGGGCCGATGGCGCTACTGTGCTGATCTTCAGGGGGGGCAAGCTTAGACTTCTTGGTGGCTTCGCAGCGATCAAGAAAGAAATCAGCGAAAAACTGATCAAGAGCCTGCAGCCCAGAGAGGGCGACGTTGTGATCATAGGAGCGGGCAAAGACCTGTTAACTGCCGAAGCCGGAGCAAGAGCCGCCGCTAGAACCCTCAATACACGAGCTTGACCAGTTCCAGCAAGTCCCCATCCCTAAGCTGATAATCCTGCATACCTACATTGGGCTCAATACCGTTTACCCGGTATCCCCAGCTCTGCTGCAGCCCTCCGATCTCCGTGACTATCGAAGCACCGAAGCTTTCGTAAAACTCCGTCCTCATGCTGGCCACTTTTAACAGGGCATCAAAAGGCGTCATGCCCTTGTAAAGAACCACCTCTTTGTCTATGCCGAGATCTGCTATCTTAACTCTGACCTTGATGTTCTCTCCATAGGTGTACTGTTCCGTCTGTTTGGCCATTCCGCCTGCAAGGTAGTAGCCGCCAGCGAAGCAAAGGAAGCCGACGATAACGACCAGCGCCAAAACTTGTAACGCAAGGCCCTTATTCAACCTTTCACCTCCGTTCACTTCTCTTTAGTCCTGACGCCAGAACCAACGTTAACCGCGACTGAAACGGGCACCCTAACTTTCATCATTAACTTTCCAAGCCCAAGAAGAGGAGGCACGAAGACAAGTGAGGCCAAGTGATAGAGGGTAAAGGGTATCTGTGCTAGATATATGGCTATTAATCCGGCGATGGATTTCTCCCCCCAGCCCAGCCAGCAACCGAAGGCCGTCCAGATATCAAAGAGCAGAATTCCTACAGCGGCCGTGAGCGTCGTCTTGTAAAGTAGCTTCTTGAACCGGTCAAATGTCGACAGCTTGTTTTTCATGCTGATCAGCCAGACGATGATAAAACCAGACCAAGTAAAGGCATAAATTGGGTTCGGACCCCAGAAAGCCAGGTCTGCCAAATAGACGCTGAACAAGGCGATAATACCGAAATATCTCACCAAGCGGTTCCAAGATTTAGAATTACCACAGTACAGCGATAGAGATCCTATAACCACCATGGTTGGGATGATTAGCTCGAAATTTGGTATGGGCACGGCACCGCTCAGGTACAGCAACTTGCTGATGGCAATGAGGCCAACTGCGACCAGAACAAAAATCTTAAATCTTTTGGCCAAAGTCTGCTCGGCCGTCTTGCCGTAGAGCAATTTTGCCAGTTTCCATCTCAAACTCAAATTATTACCCTTGTTGGATTATTAATCCAATTTATAAATACTTTTCGCCGAGCTAATTGATGGTTTCACCACTGACCAACAACTAGCCACCTGTCCTCCGCTTGATCCTTCGCATTTTGCGTCGCATCCGCTTACGAACCCACTTCCAGCGCATGCGGCCTTTCTTCTTCCATTTCCTTGGACGCTTTCCCATGATAGCACCGACCTGCTTTACTCATCATAGTATGGTAAAAATCTTGTTGAACACCCTTTTAGAGTCTATTTACTGGGCCCGGCAGACCTACATTCCTCGATTATCCTAACGCTGGAGCTGGAGCCTATTCGGTTGGCGCCTGCAGCAATCATCAACAAGGCATCACGAAAACTTCTGATTCCCCCTGAAGCTTTAACGCCGAAATTCTCACCGACCGTTTTCCTCATCAAATAAACTTGGTGGATGGTAGCTCCAGCCGGTCCAAATCCCGTTGCAGTCTTAACAAAATGAGCCCCCGCCTGCTTAGCGATTTCACAAGCTTTAACCACCTCATCATCGGTGAGATATCCGGCTTCAATAATTACCTTGACGGTTTTTCCACCAACCGCTTCTACCACGGCCTCGATGTCCTCCCTAACGTGGTTGTAATCCTTGCTCTTGAAAGCACCGATATTCATAACCATGTCAATCTCGCTGGCACCGTTCTCGACCGCCTCGCTTGCCTCCAATGCCTTCATCCTTGGCGTCATCAGACCAAACGGAAAACTAACCACTGCCACCACCTTTACATCAGTGCCCCTCAACTCCTCAACACAAAACTTGACCCAAGCTGGATTCACGCACACAGAATAGAAGTGGTACTTTTTGGCCTCTGAGCAGAGATCTCTGAAGGAATCGCGCGTTCTATCCGGATGCAGCAGGGCGTGGTCTATCATCTTCGCCAACTGTTCTGGTGACAACTTTAGGCTATTGGCCTTCTTCTCGATTTCTGCCACCAGACCTAGATCCATCCTTACCCACCTAAATTACAAAACGTCTATCAAAAGATTCTGGACCGTGAACGGTAAAAAGGTCCTCCTCAGCGCCTGTAGCACTGAAATAGAAAAAGCTCTTCAAAAAACATCTTTTTATTCACCGTTTTAAATTCAAAATTATTACTCTCAAGAAATTGAATGGTCTTGGAAAGATTCGAAAGCGATGACTGCACAAAAATTGCCCGGCCTCCTGGACCAAGATGAAGTGATAGTTCATTCAGAAATCTGTCAATAACTCTTCGACCATTTTTTCCCCCATCCCAAGCCAGTTCAAGTGGCTCGTTCAACTTCTCCTTAGGCTCGACCGGCAGATAGGGTGGATTGAAAATTATTGTGTCAAAAAGCTCCCCTCTCACCGGATCAAAAAGATCTCCGCATCGAAAATCTATTCGGCCAAAGACCCCGTTTTCGACGGCATTGACTCGGGCACATTCAAGTGCCACCGGGTTGATATCCGTAGCCACCACCTCGGCGCCCGCCTTTGCCGCCAAGATGGCCAATATACCACAACCAGTCCCCAACTCGAGAACACGTTCACCGCACTTGACTTCAAGATGATCAGCAACCAAAAAGGTATCCTCCGCTGGCTCATAGACTCCAGGATAAACCAAAAATTTGTCGCCCTTATAAAAGATGATTTTAGCCCCATCGCTGGAGTAAATCTTCATACAATCGAAAGCTGGACGACTTTCGATTAGAACTTTTCCCCTGCCTGTGAAAAGCTTTAGACTTCGTTGCGAATCTGTTGATGGTGAGTACTTGGACGCAGTAATGGATCTCGCCGAACGCGCTATCATCGACGCTCTAAAATCCGGAGCCGGATACGCCGACGTGCGTCTTGAAAAATCAATCTGGGAAACGATAGTTGTCAAGGATGGCAAAGTTGAACGGGCTAAGTCGGGTGAGATCTGCGGCTTAGGATTAAGAGTGCTTCTAAAAACGTGGGGGTTTGCCTCCTGCACGGATTTGAACAACCGTTCCCTTAGAAAAACAGTCGCTGCTGCCGTCAGCATGGCGAAAAGCGCTGGGAAGACGGATACAGTCAGGCTCTCACGGATTCCGGTAAATAGGGATAAAATCACGACAGATGTCATCAAGGACCCTTTAACCGTACCCATCGAGGAAAAGGTGGAACTGTGCCTCGAAAGCGACCGGCGCGCCCATGTTAACAAGTTCATCAAACGCACTACAACCTACATAGCCTGCGATAAAACACAAAAACTGTTCTTGAGTAGCGAAGGTGCCGAAATCATGTTTCAAAACACTTTGACTTACTGCGAGACATTCGCCCTCGCCAAGCGCGGTGTTGTTGTGGAATACATGGACGAGATTGCTGGAGGCTCTGGAGGATTTGAAATTGTTGAAAATTTCGATCTGCCGGAGAAAGCAAAAAACGTGGGGCAGAGGGCAAGCAAGCTGGCTGCAGCCAAGAGCATACCGGAGAAAAAAACCACGGTGGTGCTGGATCAAGATCTCGTCGCGCTTTTATGTCATGAGATAATCGGCCACCCCAGCGAGGCCGACCGCGTGCTGGGCAGGGAGGCTGCGTGGGCGGGAAAGGCATGGTGGGCTGGCATGGTCGGTAAAAAAATTGGGTCAAAACTATTGAACGCCACCGACGATCCCCGGATAAAAGGTGCCCTAGGATATTACGAATATGATGATGAAGGCACGCCAGCACGACGCAAAGAACTAATCCGGGAGGGGATTTTAAAAGAACATATGCACAGTCGGGAAACTGCTGCTGAATTTGGGGTTTCCCCAAACGGCAACATGCGCGCGCAGAGTTTCCAATACCTTCCGCTGATCAGGATGAGCAACACGTTCATAGAACCTGGTGATTTTAGCAAGGAAGAACTCTTTGAAATTAATGATGGCATCTACCTCAAGGGGCAAAAGATTCCCAGCATAGACTCCAAACGATACAACTTCCAAATCAGCGCCAAGGAGGCATTCCTGATAAAACGGGGTGAACTTATTGGCCCCTTCAGAGGGGCTTCAATCGCCGGTGTCGCACCTGAATTTTTCAGCAGCATAGATGCCGTGGGGAAGGATTTTGAGATGCGGCCAGTGCCAAACTGTGGCAAGGGGGACCCTATGCAGACCATAGCCGTTGGAAATGGAGGACCACATCTAAGAGGCGTTGCCCGAGTAGTGGGGGTAAGATAGATGTTATCCAGAGTTCAGCGGGCCCTTGAGCTTGCAGTAAGGTCAGGTGCGGAAGAAGCAGAGGCATTTGCATCAAACAACATCATCACGACGGTTAGAATCGCCTCGAACCGTGTTCTGGAAGCTAAACAAGTCCAAGATGCTGGTATCGGTGTCTGCGCCGTGATAAAGAAGAAAGTTGGTTTTTCGAGCGGCACAAAGCTCACCGAGGAAGTAGTGAAACGTGCCCTTTCCATCGCCCGCGCCAGACCACCAAATCCAAAATTTAACGGTTTTCCTTTGTCAAGAAAAGCTCGGAAAGTTCCAGATATTTACGACCGATGTCTTGAAAACATCTCCCGCTCAAAAATAGTGGAACTGGCAGAGGAGATGCTGGAGACTGCCTTAGACTTTGATAAAAGAATCTTCGAGGTCTCGGGCGCCATTAACCTAATCGTGGAGAGATGTGCAGTAGCAAATACCAACGGAGTTCAGGCCACGGATACCACAACCAAGATCTTCGGACATCTGACCGCGGAGGCCAGAGACGGGGGCACCGCGGAAGGCCAAGGATGGATAGGAAGCACCTCGCTGAAAAATTTCAGGCCCGACCTTATCGGCAAACAGGCGGCGGAACTTGCCGTTAAATCACTAGGGGCCAGATCGGTGGCATCTGGTAGCTATGACGTTATCCTAGAACCAAACGCGGCGGCGGAACTTCTCTACCACGTGCTATCATATGCAATCAATGGTAAAGATATCTACGACCAAATTTCATATTTCAGCGACCGCTTGGGGCAAATGGTAGCTTCAGAGTCCCTCAGCATCGATGACTGGGGCAACATGCCTTCTGGTCTTTACTCAAAAACAATTGATGATGAAGGTTCGCCTACACAAAGGACCCCAATCATAAAAAAAGGCAGATTAATGGGTTTTATCTATGACTGGTACTACGGAGGGCTGGCGGGAAGAAGAAGCACCGGAAACGGCCTTCGCTTGGGGGACTTCGGACGCAGCTATCAACTTAGCCCGATACCCTACATAACGAATCTCACTGTGCAACCGGGAAACACCGAACCTGAAGCACTGATAGGGGAGATCAGAAATGGTCTTCTGCTCTCCCGACTTTGGTATACCTATCCAATCACGCCGCAGGTGGGTGACTTCTCCACAACCTCCCGGTGCGGCTTTCTGATCTTAAATGGGGAGATTAAGGGAGCCATCAAACAGGTAAGAATCCACGAGAACTTACCGCGGCTGCTCAGGAAGCTGGATGGTGTTGGTAAAAACTCACAGCAGATCATACCCTGGGGCGCCTCTGCATCCGTCTGTGCTCCAAGTTTAAGATTCCGCGAGGTCGGCGTACTTTGACCCGTTCCCTATTTCAACCAATGCTTTCCAAGGCGATGCCACAAAGGTCGAAATTGAAAAATAATTATAGCTGTTTTTATGAAATTAACAATGGAGATGATCCTTATGAAAGTCAAAGTAAAATTCTACACTAGGATCAAGGAATTCACCGGCGAGCCCGAGACAACCGTGGAGCTGAAGGAAAACAGCACTGTCCTCGACCTGATGAAAAAACTCTCAGAAAAATACGGGGAGCCATTTAAAGAATACGTTCTGGACCCTAAACACGGCATAAAGCCATACATAAAAGTAATAGCTAAAAACGCTGAACCCGGGAAGGGGCTAAAGGACGGATCCAGCGTCTCGGTACTCTTGGACACCGACGCCTTTCTCAGGGGAAGAAAAGAGGTTGAAATCTACCCCATCATCGGCGGTGGAATTCAACCGCAGCTAACTTTCTCCTCTGAGCGTCAGTAATATTCTCTCCCCAGTAATTGGCAACTCCTTTATTCTTCTTCCCAAGGCATCGGCCACGGCGTTGATCACGGCAGGGGGAACCGGGGCAAGTACCACCTCACCCACCCCGCGTGCGCCAAATGGTCCCAAGCCATCGTGGTTTTCAACGATTATCGACTTTATGTCTGGAACATCGACGGCGGTCGCAATTATGTATTCGGCAAATGACTGGGCCTTGGCTATGCCCTTCTCAAACTTCACATCCTCGGTCAGGGCCCAACCAATGCCCATGGAAGCTCCGCCCTCTATCTGGCCCTCGACCCTCATTGGGTTAATCGCCGTGCCGACGTCAAACGCTGAGGCTATCTTCAACACCTCGACCTCGCCAGTTTCCGTGTCTATTTCCACTATCGCTCCCGTGGTTCCATAGGTGAAATCTGGGAAAACTCTTCCTTGGCCGGTCTCCGGATCAGGGACCTCGCCGAACGGAGCATTGAACTGAGCCTCACAGAATAATTCAATCCCCTCCTCAGCGCAGGCCACCGCAACGTCTCGGAGGCTGATGCCCTCCTTTTCTCCCTTCTTCTTGATCTTCTCATCCTCGATAACCAGTTCCGACTTGTCAACACCCAAGATCTCGCTCGCCTTGGTGAGAATATTGTCCCTCACCTTCATTGCCGCCTTATAGGTGGCATTACCTGACATGTACAGCTGTCTGGTGGCGGTAGTAGTCCCTGCTATCGGTGTCGCTGCAGTGTCACCTGAAATTATCCTGACCTTCTTCAACGGAACTCCCAAAACCTCGCTGACTATCTGACAGAGAGATGCTTCCTGTCCCGCGCCGACATCTTGAACCCCGCATTCAATAGTTACGCTTCCATCGAGTTCCAGACGAACCTTTGACCTTGAGGTGTCGTGGAGGAAGATCATCCTTCCATAGCTGCACATTCCTGAAGCTATTCCCATCCCGACGAGTTTCTTAGGACCTGATGGTTTGGGCTTCTCACCCAATGCCTTTAAGACCAAATCGGTCGTCTCGTGCAGGGCAACCGTGTTCGGGATCTGCCAACCGTTGGCCATCGTGTCGCCTTTCTTTAGGTAGTTCTTCTTCCTGAACTCTGCCGGGTCCATTCCTAGCTTCTTCGCCACCTCATCCATCTGCTGCTCGTAGGCAACACAGGCCTGGCCCGCCCCAAAGGTCCTGTAGGCCCCGGAGGGCGGATGATTCGTCAATACTGTGTAAGTGTCCACTTTCACGTTGGGCACATTATAGGGGCCCACTGCGTTAACTGTTGAATAAAGTAGAACCCAAGGACTCAGAGTCATGTAGGCCCCGGCATCTGATATCAACTCGGCCTCGACGGCGACTATCCTCCCGTCCTTCTTGACCCCAGTTTTGTACCTGAACTTGTAAGGATGCCTCTTGGAACGGAAGGATAAAGATTCCTCCCTTGTCTGAACTATTTTCACCGGCCTACCCGTCTTCCAAGCCAGCAGTGCCAAATAATATTCTACAGTGATATCCTCTTTACCACCAAACCCACCACCGATCTTGGGTGTGATCACCCTGACCCTGCTCTCAGGAATCCCCAATACATGCGCTATTTCTCGGTAGTGCTCAATGACCTGCGTTGAGACCCTGATGGTGATGGAGCCGTCATCCTCCACCCAGGCCACGCCCGCCTCTGGCTCCAAGTAGGCGTGGTCAATGAACTGCGACATATATTCATTCTCGACGATGACGTCGGCCTCCTCAAAGCCTTTGGCAACATCTCCTTTTCTGATCTTAAATCTGGCAATCACGTTGCTTTTTCCGTCCTCCACCTTCGGCGCCTTGGGATCCATGGCCTCAACGGTATCAAAAACGCCTTTCAACTCCTCGTACTCCACCTCTATCAGGTCAATGGCCCTTTCAGCTATCTCCTCGGTCTCCGCAGCAACCAAGGCGACTGGTTCGCCGTAGTATCTAACCTTCCCCTCGGCAAGCACTCTAAAGATCCCCTCAAATCCACCAACTGCTCTGGTCTGGCCAAAACGGGTAACGATGACGTTGTTGGGGACATCCTTATGAGTCAACACACAATGGACGCCGTCGAGTTTTTCCGCCTTGCTGGTGTCGATGCGCTTGATCTTAGCATGGGGGAACTTTGATCTCAATATCTTACCATAGAGCATGCCGGGCAGGGCAAAATCGTCCGCATATTTCGTCTGTCCAGTAACTTTTTCCACGGCGTCATGGCTGGGCAAACGCTTACCAATTACCTTAAATTCCTTAATCATTTCCATCATCTCCCCTCCCTCATCTTTTTAGCAGCGGCTTCAATCGCATCCACAATCTTCTGATAACCCGTGCATCGGCAGAGATTTCCTGAAATTGCCTCCCGAATCTCCTCCCTTGTAGGATTGGGATTTTTGTCCAAGAAAGCCTTCGCGGTGATCACCATGCCTGGGGTGCAAAATCCACACTGAATGGCACCGTATTTCACGAAGGCCTCTTGAATGGGATGAAGTTTCTCTATAGTTCCCAAACCCTTCACGGTTGTTATCTCCTTGCCCTGTGCCTGCAAGGCCAACGTCAAACAGGAATTGACCGGCTCGCCGTCCATCAGCACCGCGCAGGTACCGCAATCGCCTTTTTCACAGCCGGACTTTACCTCGGTGAAGCCCAAGCTCCTCAACAACCGCAGTAATGTCATGTTCGGCTTGACTTCAACGCTGTACTTTTTCCCGTTCACCTTAAACTCCAAAGGATACTTTTTCATAACCTACGCCTCCATCAGCTCCCTCAAAGCTTTTTTAACGCAACCCTCAACCAAAAGCGCCCGATATTTCGCCGAACCTCTCACATCATCTATCGGCTTGGCCTCCTTAGCCGCAATCTGGGCACATTTTTCCACCAATTCCTCGCCCAGTTTATTGCCAACCAAAACACTCTGGGCCTCCTTGGCCAAGATTGGCGTGGGCGCAACCGATCCCAAGGCGATTTTGGCATCCTTCACAATGCCCTCCTGAACCTTCAACAATACGGCACAGTTAACGACAGAGATTGCGTCGGCCTTTCTCAACCCAACCTTCACAAACTTTGCCTTGGCTCCATCTTCTGGAGGAGGAATTCTAATTTCAGTTAAAATCTCGTCCTCCTTCAAAACCGTCTTTCCCGGACCAGCAAAGAAGTTCTCCACAGGCACTACTCTCTCCCCATCGATGCTCTTCAGAACCAGCTGCGCGCCTAGAACCATCAGAGGCGTCGCCGTATCCGCGGCCGGAGAGGCATTGCAGAGGTTGCCTCCAATGGTCGCCTTATTCCTGGTTAGCGGGTTCCCCAGCTTTTTGCACGCCTCCTGCAATACCCCAAGCTTTATTTTAGAATCAATTATGCGACTTATCTTGGTCGCAGCCCCTATTCTCACCTGTCCGTCCTGCTCCTTTATATAATCCAGTTCCTTTATGCCGCTGATATCGATGAGATAAAGCGGTTTTACCACCTGTCCCCTCATCTTGGGAACCAGGTCCGTGCCGCCCGCCAGAACATAGGCTCCTTTCCGCTCCTTTTTTTCTCTCAGCGCCTCCTCCAGCGACTTCGGCGCCGAATAATCAAAATCTGCTAAAATGACACTTGTGGGTCTCATTCAAATCACGTCTGTCCGGCTTGTGTTTCCCCTCCTATTTTACCGCTTCACATTCCACAGTCGCTTTAATAAACTTTTATCCAATTTAAAAATAATGAATTGTACATCGGCACAAGCAAAAAATTAAAAAAGCA
>JACIWF010000034.1 GCA_014361095.1 Hadesarchaea archaeon
GTAGGCCATTTCAATTGGGATGAATAAATCCTCAGAGCATCTCAATCCAACAGGGGTGAAAAGGCATCCCGGCCGCTTTGTGTCCTCCACTTTCCTCGGCGACCACTTTCTCGCATCCTGTCCTTGGCCAACGGTGATTTCATTTCTCATGCTAAACATGGCTTCCTTGATCTCCTCCTCGGTGAAGAGGATTCTGCGGTAGGTGCTGGTGCAGTAGGTTCCAACGGAGAGATAGAGATCTAGGCCAGCCTTCCAGAGGTCGTCGGCCAGGGAGTCATCGGAGAAGACGATCTGATCCGGGTCGAACCTGATGTCGTATTCCTTGATCACCCGCTTCAGGTTGGGGAAGAGGACCTTGGTGTCAAAGTCCTTCTCGGTGCAGATGGGACCGGTCTCGGCGCGCTCCAGAACCTCGTTGATCCGCCACGGTGGTGCCGGCATCTATCTCCTCTCCGCAACCAGCTTTTTGGCCAGCTCGACGGCCTCGGCGGCGTTCTCGGTCCAGCCGTCGGCCCGGGTCTTCCGGAACCACTCCTCGTCGACCGAGCCGCCCCCGATCATGACGATAAAGTTCTTCCGGTTGCCCATGCCCTCGAGCAGGTCGATGACCTCCTTCTGGGCGCCCCGGGTGGTGGACATCAGCGCCGAGAGGGCGATGATGTCGGCCTTGACCTCGTTGGCCTTCTGGATGATGGCCATCGAGTCGACGTCCCTGCCCATGTCGTAAACCTCGAAGTTGTTGACCTCGAGCAGCAGGGCCAGGATCGTCTTGCCGATGTCGTGGATGTCCCCCTTGACGGTGGCGATGACCACCTTGCCCAGCCGCTTGCTCTCGATCTCCTCCCTGGCCTTGGAGCCGGACTTGGCCAGCAGGATGTCGACCGCGGCCTTCATCGCCTCGCTGGCCAGGAGCACCTCGGGCAGGAAGTACTCTCCCTTCTCGAACTTGTCCCCGACGATCTTGGCCGCCGGGGCGATGCCCTCGTTCACTGCCTTGATGGGATCCACTCCGGCCTTGACCATCTCCTCAGAAATCCTCTTGGCAGAATCAACGTCGTATTCAATAATGCTCCTCTTCAGCTCCTCTATCATATCATTCATATCTAGTCCCAATCTAACTACTAAAAATTGTATAAAAACCTTACTGGCAGTAGGTTACGCATCAAAAAGATTAAAACTTCATTAAAAACGGAAAAATATCTAAAAGTGTCTGCTTTCGGTTTTTAAATGTTTTTTAATATAATAAATCAAAATTAAAATAAACTACAAACCTTAAATATGTGATTAAAGAGATACAACAATGGGAGGTAGATAAATATAAAACCGGTAGCAATGGCCACCATAGCGCTTGTAGTGGGTCTCATTGTTGGAATCGGTGCCGGTTGGGTAGCTAAACCTGCAGAGGTAACAGTTGGTCCAGGGGCAACAGCAACGGTGACGACGACCAAAACCGTCACTGCAACTGCGCCGGCTGCAGGCGGTCTGTCCGGTGAAGTAAAGATCGGCTGGGTTGACGGTTTAACTGGTGGCAATGCCTTCTGGGGCGAGCAGGCCATGACCACTGCTGAGATTGCTCTCGAAGAAGTCAACAAGCACTTGAAAGACACAAATGCAGGCTGGACGATGACCTTAGTAGTCGAAGATTCAGAGACAAAGCCTGACATTGCCCTAGAAAAGCTGAAGAGCTTGCACGCCAGAGGCATCACCATCGTGAGCGGCTGGGGAACCAGCGGAGATCTCCGAGGTTCAATGTCATATGCCAACGCCAACAAGATCCTTCTGTTATCCTACGGATCCACAGCTATCGACTTAGCTGTGGCCAACGACTATGTATACAGACTAATGCCCACCAGCGCTCAGGAAGGAAAAATGCTGGTTAGCCTCGCACAGCATCTAGGCGTTACCTATCTGATTCCACTCTGGAGAGGTGACTCTTGGGGTGACAGTGTAGTTAACGCCACTAGGACGGCGGCGGCTGAGGTCGGAATCTCTGTGGACGAGGGAATAAGATACAACCCTGACGCGGTGGAGTTCAGTGCCGAAGCCAGCGCGCTCAACTCGGCAGTTAGCAGTGCCAAGGCTCAATATGGGGCGGACAAGGTGGGCTGGTTCATCGTCTGCTTTGAGGAAGGCAAAGCCATCTACGAAGCACTGGCAGCATACAACCCCACAACCTGGGGAATAAAGTGGCTGACGAACGACGGGCCTAGCCTTTGTGACTGGGTAGTGGGCTCAACAACCATCGCTGAAATGGTCTCAACAACGGACTGCATCTTCCCGGCGAAAATGCCAACTCCTAGCGGAAAAATGCAGGAGGTACAGGCTGAAGTACAGAGAAGACTGGGAAGAACGGCAGACCTTTACGGACTCAACGGCTACGACTGCGTTTGGACTCTGGCGCTGTCGCTCATGGCTGCCGACAAATACGACCCTGACGCTGTCATAGCTCAGCTGCCAATGGTCTTCGAAGCTTACCAGGGAGCAGGAGGCTGGTCACCGCTGAACGAATACGGCGACAGGGTTGGACGTAACTTTGGACTCTACAAGGTAATGCAGATAGGCGGCGAATGGAAGTGGGTCCAGGTCGGCATGTGGGACTTCGGCACCGAAGAAATCTCGTGGCTACCCGAGCCTGTGGTGGTCTACTGAAGGCCAAAGCTGGTGCTCAGTAAAGAAAGGGCACCCCAAGTTGAATTAATTCTTTTTTAATTTCTTCAAATAGTCTGACGTAGTCCTCTTTAGGCCTGACCTTTCTGACGTCATAGCATTCGCGGAAGGTCTTGCCCAGCGGAGCATTGGTTAAGTTGGCCTCATACTTCTTGACTATCTCTTTCACGATCTCATTGGCGTCATCTCTCTTGAAACCCTGGTCAGCGGCCGCGCAACCTATCTCACAGGCCATTCTGCCTTCCATCGGGGTGGCGCGGTTCTTGTGCTTGTTTCTTGCCACCGCCATCTCCCAGAGGTTTCCGCCTGAAACCGAGCTGGTCAAACCGTGCGCTGCTGCTTCGTAGAGTACCATCGGAGTCGCTGGACCGGAAGCAGCGAAACCATTGGATGTCGAGATGAACGGGGTGTGCTTTGCCAGCGTCTGGTAGGTGACACTTATCGCCCAGAGCAATTCACGGGAGGTGTTGAAGGAGTACATTAAATGCATCGGGAAATAGTTCGAGTAATGCGCTTGGGCGACCATCATCGCTTGGATGTGGGAGGCCACACCGACCACCGCCGTTCCCTCAGCACCGCCGCAGTAGCCTCCAAAAAGCGGGCCAAAGAGACAGCCAACGAAGCACCCATATTGGTGGTAATGGATCATCCTGTTGAGGGCAGAATAATCTATTTTCAGCTCAGTTATTGTGGGAACAAATCTGCCGTCGGTCAACCTCTCGCCCCACTCCTGGTTGCTCACGGCAATCTGGGCAGTATCGGCCTCAGCCGTGCCGACTCCCTGTAAAAAGATGCCCGGTCTGCCCACCCTTCTGGCCGCTTCCCTGAACATCAGCGCGTGGGCAACCGAACCCTTGATGTCAGAGGGGGCATTAGCCTTGATGTCGAAGCCCTCGATTTCGTCCAGCAACGGGCCACAGACACCGTCGGCAAGGGGTTCCTGCAGGTAAGCCATGGCCACTGGGACAAAAAGATCCTCATCATAGGTGATATCCGGACTGAACAAACAGAAGGGCCTCTTTCTATCTTCAACTTTTCGATGCGACATCTTTCTCGCATCCTTACCGTAGCCAACCGTTATCTCGCCCGGGAAGGCCTTCATGGCCTCCTTAATCTCCCGCTCAGAGAAGAGAATCCGTCGGTGGGTGTTTATGCAAAGCGTTCCTACAGTAAGATAAAGGTCCAAGGCCGCTTCCCAGACATCGTCGGCAAGCGTGTCATCTGTAGGTATGATCGTCTCCGGGTCAAACTTAATGTCATGCTCTTTTATCACTCTCTTCAGGTGTGGAAAGAGTATCTTCGTGTCAAAATCTCTTTCCATACAGATTGGTCCTGTTTCAGACCTCTCAAGAACCTCATTTATTCTCCATGGTGGCACAGGCATGTTTTTCCCAATACATCAGTGAAACGCCTAAATAAAAAGTTAATTGCTGCCTTGGGACAAATTTCGCCCCGGTTAACCGGGTGTTCCTTCATCCCCTCCACTTTAACAATCTTACCGCTTTCTGTGTGAACATCTAGTCCACACTCGCCGGAACAAATCCGACAAACTGTTTTGACGACCCTGCTGTTGACGGCTTCGCCCATAATAACGCCACCCCACACTATCAAAAACCCACTATTTATTTTTTGTTCTTACCATCATGCTAGCAGCTTAACGGACAGGTTTTTATGAAGGAGTCTTGAATTGTAAACGGAGCGCCATGTTCGATAAAAAAGCAATGAAATTTATGAAGGATTTAATGGAATCTTTTGGTCCGTCCGGGTTCGAGGCGGAACCGGCAAAAATAGTTAAGGAATATATGAAGCCTTACTCAAGCGAAATTATCTCCGACAAGTTGGGCTCGATTATCTTCGTGGTCAAAGGGAAATCACAGCGCCCACGGATTCTGCTGGCGGGACATCTCGACGAGGTTGGATTTGTGGTCACCGGGATTGACGAAAAAACAGGCTTTCTCAAGTTCGGTCCGCTGGGCGGCTGGTGGGACCAAGTGCTTCTCTCCCAGCGGGTCATCGTCAGAACGAAAAAAGGCGACCTGCCCGGCGTCATCTCCTCAAAGCCCCCCCACGTCCTAACTGAAGAGGAAAGGAAAGCGGTGGTGAAGAAGGAGGACATGTACATCGACATCGGGGCCTGCTCTTACGATGAAGCAGTAAATATGGGGGTGAGAATTGGTGACCCAGTTACACCTTTGTCTCCCTTCTCATTGTTCAAGGATGGAAAATTCGCCTCAGGTAAGGGCTTCGATGACAGGATCGGTGTCTTTGTAATGGCTGAGACCGTCAGGAAGATAAGAGAACAGGGGATCAGGCACCCCAACACTATTTACGCGGCCGCTACTGTGCAGGAGGAGGTGGGCCTGAGGGGGGCCAAGACCGCAGCCCATGTGGTCGACCCGGACGTGGGGATTGTTTTAGAGGTCGACATCGCGGGTGATGTGCCCGGAATCCAGCCGCACCAAGCTCCAACCAAGCTTGGGAAAGGACCCTCACTGCTCACCTACGACAGGTCAATGATTCCAAACCAGCCCCTAAAGAACTTCATCATAGAACTCGCGGAGATGAAGAAGATACCGCTCCAGCTCTCGCAGTCCACGGGTGGCGGCACCGACGCGGGTAGCATCCATCTGGACAGGGCTGGATGCCCCACCGCCGTCATTAGCGTCCCCACCAGACACATCCACACCCATGTGGGTTACCTGTGTTTAGAAGACGTGGAAAACGCGGTTAAGCTGACCATTGAGATCATCAAAGAGCTGGACGCCGATAGGGTGAGAAGTTTTACTGAGATTTAATCAACGGATGTAGCTGGGCTCCTCTTCAGCCAGGCCACCTGTCTCAGGAATGGGGGCCGGCGGGGTCAGCCTAGCTAATTTCCTTGCCTGCTGTTCCAAATCCTTTAGCTCCAGCTTGAAGTTCAGCACCGCAGCCAACGACTTCAAAACCGCTGCTGATGCACCTGCATCCAGAACTCCTCCCTCAGTGACACCAAGCAGGCAAAATCCCCTCAGCCCGCGCCGAGTCGCCATCACGGGAAGCATTCCGTTCATGCCTACAATGACACCGCTGTTTAACAGCTTGACGCCACATTCGCTCAGCACTTTGGCCAGATCGGCATCTGTGGCCGCTCCGACCACCCTATAGCTGCGCCTTTCCTCAGGTGAAACCACATAGGCAGCCATGGTCCCGACCAATTTAACCCCGTGGCGGACGGCAACATCCAGCAGCTCGCCCGTCAGCGAATATTGTCCCAGCGGGGTCGCCGCCTGAGCATCGGAAGTGACCAAAATCATGTCCTGTTTCATCCCCCCGGGGCGACAATGGAAAAAGTCAACCTTCAAGGGACTAACCCGCCCCTCTTCCTGAATCACCCATTCAGGAAAATGTTCCGAATAGAGTTCCAGAAACTTTTCCGCTGATAATTTTTGCAGCAGGTATTCAAGGGCAAGCTTGCCCACGTTAGCTATGCCGGGTAGACCTGCCACCATAATCGGGTGCTTCAGCTTTGGACGGCTGATACGTTTCAAGCGCGTGGGCATAGTAATTCTTTTGGTCCCATCGAATTTAAGCGTTAAAATGACGTAAAGATTAACCTCACCAAAGTCTAAATGAAAATAAAATTGAATCCCACGCAGGGTGGTCAGATAAGAGAACCTATACCCATTGGTAACGGCGAAATCCGCGTGCTCCCGCTGGCGTTTGAGAGCCTCGGTGTCAGGGGCATGGCAACTTTTGTAGAAACCGACGATGTAAAAATGGTCATCGACCCGGGTTCGGCCCTTGGCCCGAGGTTTCACCTGAGCCCGCACGAACGCGAATACGTTGCTCTGGCGAGGTCTCGCCGTGCCATCTTAGAAGCGGCCCGGAAGGCCGAACTGCTCACCATAAGCCACTACCACTTTGATCACTATGTTCCCAGTTTTGAGGACTGGGTTTGGATCTGGAGCTCACCCGAAATCGCGGCCAGCCTTTACCGCGGCAAGGTGATACTGGCAAAGGACACTAGCGCTAACATCAACGCCAGCCAACGCAAGCGCGGCTATATTTTTCAGAAGCTGAACGCAAAAATTGCCAAGGAGATAAAAACGGCCGACGGAAAAAGTTTTACCTTCGGCCAAACCACGCTGAAGTTCTCCAGACCTGTGGCCCACGGCTCACCAGGAACTGAACTGGGCTACCTGTTGATGTTAACGGTCAAAACCACCGGTTGCACGCTCGTCCACGCCTCCGACGTTCAGGGACCCATCGATGGCGAAACTCTTCAAATGATCCTAGCCGAAAGGCCGGATGTGGTGATCATCGGTGGGCCGCCCACCTATCTCGCCGGCTACAAAATCGACGAAGCCAGCCTCGAGTCGGCAAAAAACAATTTGGCAAAGCTGGTAAGAGAAGTTCCGCTAAGCGTGATTGACCATCATCTATTAAGATCCATTGATTACCGGGAGTTCCTCGAACCCGCCTTTAAAGAAGCGGAGAAAAAAGGACACCGCCTCCTCGCTGCCTCGGAGCTGCTGGGCCAGGAACCAGAGCTTTTAGAGGCAAGGCGCAAGGAACTCCACGAAAAGGAGCCCATTGCCAAAGAATGGTACAGCCGCCTGAAAACCGGTGATCTCAAGGAAGAACTCATCAAATCCGATTAACCTCTTTCACATCCTCTCCGGCGCCTTTATCCCCATCAGCTCGAGGGCATTTCTAAGAACCACACGGACACCGTTAACCAATCGCAGGCGGGCATCGCGCAGTTCCGGGGTCTCGGCCTCGATTACAGGAGCCACCTCATAAAAGGAGTTAAATGCCACCGCCAGCTCCGCCGCGTAGAGAGCCAGCAAATGGGGCTGCCGCCTCAAGCCGGCCTCCTGAATCGCCTGGGGAAATTTGGCCAAGAGTTTGACCAGCCTCTGCTCCTGCGGCAGCTTGAAGGCACCATCCACGGGTTTGAACTCAACTGTTTTGGCCTTGCGGAGGATGCTGCAGGCCCTAGCATGAGAGTACTGTACCGCTGGCCCGCTGTTCCTCTCGAAGCTGAGGGCCTCCTCCCACTTGAAAGTTATGCGTTTCTCCGGGGAAGTACTGATCAATGAATATCTCACCGCACCCACTCCTACAAACTCGGCTGCCCGGCGCTTGAAACTCTCGCTGGCACCAGGGGCGTGTTCCTCGACCACTGCTCGCGACCTCGCCACAGCTTCCTCAATAACATCGTCAACAGTAAAACCAATCCATGTGCCCTTTCTTCCAGAGAATCTTCCGCTGGGCAGCCAAACATGTTCATAAGCAAGATGATAGGAGTTCTCATACTCCCTTTCCAAACCAAGCACTCTCAGTGAATTGAAGACCACCTCCTGGGGAAACTTCTGCTCAGCGCCGACAACGTTGATGACCATGTCCGCCCGGCCAAACCTCTTGTTTATTCTCCCTCGCTGAGAGGTCGTGTAAGTCCTGGTTCCATCCGGTCGCCTCGAATGCAACCTGAACTTCAGCTCCACCTCAGTCTTGCCGAACTTCCAGAGCTGGTAGGCAATGTCCCTCATAGTATAGACCGCCGTGCCGTCGGACCGAACCAGCACCTTATCCTCAAGGCCAAAGTCGGAGAGCTTCAACACCAAGGCTCCGGCGTACTCTCCGGTTCCCTCAACCAGATACTTGGTGTCCTTTAGCTTCTGCAGCGTCTCACCCAAAATCCCCGATCTAACCAAGTCGCTCTCCCAGACCAGCACATCATAGCTTATACCCAATCGATCGGTGGTCTCGAGGTTGGCCCTGACACACTTCTCCGAAAGACGTCTGGCCTGCTTGGGATCAACACCAGTTCCCTGCTCAAGCCGGGCCAGTATTTTGCGCACCTCTTCCTCAAGCTCCGGCTCACGTTCAATCCGCCCATGCATGTCCGAGTAGATCAGGCCGAGCATGTGGTCAAACTTTGCCTTGGGTTTCTCCTTGATGAGACGATAGGCCAAAAGAGTTTCGGCGACCTGTCTCCCCATGTCATCTATGTAGTTGTGGACCTCGACCTGATATCCCAGCGCCCGCAACAGCCTCGCCATGACATCACCAATAACGGCGTTTCTACCATGGCCTATGTGAAGCGGCTTGGTCGGGTTCACGCTGGTGTGCTCTATCAGCACTTTCTTGCCCTGGCCGACGTCAGAACAACCGTAGCTGCGGTCGTCCTTTTCAATAGTCTGCAGGGTTAACTCGGCCAGTCTTGAAATATCGACGAAAAAATTGACATAATTACCAGCCACCTCAACCCTTTCGACCAGTCCCTCAGGCCTTACTTCTTTACCCAGCTCCGCAGCTAGAACCGCGGGAGACTTACGGTGCAACTTAGCCAGATCAAAGCAAATTCTGGTTGCGATGTCGCCCAGTTTTGGGTCCGGTGGCTCCTCCAGTGTGGCATCTAGCGGAACCGAGACCGCCCAGCCAAGCCTGGAAAGCGCTCCGTCCAGCGCTCTGATTACATCGTCTTTAAATTGTCCCCACGGATTGGTCGACATGCTATCAAATTCCCTTATCAGCGATGGCAATAAGGTTTTATGTCCTGTACCCTTTGCCAAGTTCTAAAGAAAAAATGTCTATTTTGGGTGAAGTAGTTAGTTATGTTGAGAAAATGGTGCTTCTTCACATCGGCATTGACGATACCGATTCGAGGCAGGGTATGTGCACGACCTACGTTGGAGCAGTTGCCATTAGACGTCTGGAGCAGATGGGGTTCAAGCTAAGGGGTTACCCCAAGCTGATAAGGCTCAACCCCAACTGGAAAATGAAAACTAGAGGTAACTGCGCCATCGCATTTACCACTTCGGCAAAAAAGGAACAAATTCCCATTATCAAAGAAATCGTCCTCAAAACAGTGGCGGAACTGGCTGAACTTCATGTGGAAACAACCAATCCTGGGGTCATCTTTTACCAGGGGAGCCGAATTACGGAGGAAATGAAGGCCTTCTCAAAAAAAGTCGTCCAAGACATTGCCACCATTGAGGAGGCTGAGGCGCTCGCCAAAAAGGTTGGAGCTGAGGTCCACAAGTTCAAGCTTGGCCGGGGCATCGTGGGGGCGCTGGCTGCCATCGGAAATACGCTTGAGAATGACTGGACATTTGAATTAATTGCCTACCGAACGCCTGAAAATAGAGGAAAGCCGAGAAGAATCGATCGGTCGTCTGTTGAGGAAATGAACAGAAAAACCTATCCAAGCACATTTGACAACCTGGACCCAGCCACGGGCGAAATCAGAATAACCCCCCACACGCCATGCCCAATACTTTACGGGATCCGGGGTGAAACACCACAAGCGGTGAAGAAAGCCAGCGAAACAGTGAAGGCGCTGGAACCGATTGAACAGACGATTATATACAAAACCAACCAGGGCACCGATGAACATCTGAGAAAGGTGAAAATAGCTGAAGCCAAGCCGAACTGGTCCGTCATCGTCGAGGGCACTGTATCCAAAGCCCCCCACACCATCCCCGGCGGCCATGTGATCTTCAGGCTGAAGGATGAGACCGGCGAAATAGATTGCGCCGCCTATGAGCCAACGCGTCAGTTTCGCGATATAATAAGAAAATTGATCGCCAGGGATCGGTTGAGGGTCTACGGCGGTATAAAGGAAAAGCCGGAGTTGCCCCTGACGATAAACCTGGAAAAGGTCGAGGTGCTAGAAGCAGCACCACTTTTCCGAAAAGAAAATCCCAGATGTCAGCGCTGTGGCAAAAGGATGAAATCGGAGGGTAAAAATAAGGGATACTCCTGCAAGCGGTGCAAAACGAAGCTTCCCGCGGGGTCGGAAAAAATAATAAGAGTGAAAAGGTCCATCGGCGCCGGCAAGTTTGAAGTGCCTCCCCGTGCCCGCCGACACCTGGCAAAGCCGTTGATCAGAGAAATCGTCGGTTAAAATAGCGAAGATTTATAGTAAAAAGGTTGAATCTAGTCTGGTGAAACTGCTTGCAGATCCGAGTCAGCATTAATTACATTTCGGCGGAGAGATTCTGGGAACAGGAAAAACCGGCACCGGCTGGCGTCCACATTTCGACCAACGTGAACATCATCGGTCTCGATAGAAAAGAAGACAGACTAACGGCGCCGTTTGTCGTCACCATTGTCTATAATCCGCCGCTGGCCCAGATAAACATAAAGGGTCAAGCGCTCATCCTCGCCGAACCCGCTGAAATTGAAAAAATTTACGGGGATTACAAAAAGCAGTTGCCCCCTCCGCAACTCCTGTTACAGGCGATAACCAACACCTCACTGGTCGAGGCCACCGTGATTTCGAGGTCTTTAAACATCCCTCCACCCATCCCGATGCCCAGTCTCCAGCCACAACAAAAGGAGGATCGGGAAAGGCCCAGCTACGTGGGCTGATCCAGACCAAAATATAAGCATTGCGAAAGTTTTATATATAAGATAATTTGACTACTTTAAAGGTTTTTGAGGGATAGTTTTGGTCCTAACTGCCAAGATATTGTACATCAGACCCAGAGGGTTAGTTGCCCGTGGTGATCAGGCTCCAATGATAGGCCAGAGCGTCTTGGACTCCTCGA
>JACIWF010000035.1 GCA_014361095.1 Hadesarchaea archaeon
ATAATTTAGTTGATATTCTCTATTGGGTGCAGGCTGGGGATACCGACGGGGCAAAAAAAGCATTTGTTGAAGCGGTGATGAGACGTGAGCCCTACTTTAAGAGGGCGGAGAAGTGTCCACATGCCCTGTGATTTTTCCACTATCTATGACTTTCTCCGGTTTTGATGGCTTGATTAGAGATGGTGATTTATAGATTAAAATCGAGGATTCCTCTTGGTGTGGTGATGGGAGGAAATACCTTCGGCAAGATTTTTAAGATAATCACCTTCGGGGAAAGCCATGGCTCAGCAATCGGGGTGGTTGTTGATGGAGTTCCAGCAGGAATGCCGCTGAGCGAGGCCGATGTTCAGCGTGAGCTAGATCGGCGTCGCCCTGGACAGTCAATTTTAACCACGCAGCGGAAGGAGAGGGACAAAGTGGAAATTCTCTCCGGTGTTTTTAAGGGGAAGACTCTTGGAACTCCCATCTGCATGATCGTTCGCAATCTGGATGTTGATTCGAGGCCGTATGAAAAGATCAGGACAAGGCCGCGCCCCGGCCACGCAGATCTCACCTACTGGCTAAAGTACGGCCACGTTGATCATCGCGGTGGCGGAAGGAGCTCCGCCCGGGAAACAATTGGGAGGGTGGCCGCAGGGGCCGTGGCAAAGAAACTCTTGGCCGCACACGGGGTGGAGATCCTAGGCCACACCGTTGAAGCGGCTGGGGTTTCTATTGATCGGCAACCCACTCTCGAGGAGATCAGAAAAAACGTGGAGAAAAATCCAGTGAGGTGTGCCATACCTGAGAAAGCCGAGATGATGATCAAGGCAATTCTGACAGCTGCCGAAGAAGGTAACAGCACCGGGGGCGTTGTCGAGGTTCAGGCGCACGGTGTGCCAGCGGGGCTTGGAGAGCCTGTTTTTGGGAAACTAGATGCTGAGATAGCTGGAGCCTTAATGTCCATCGGGTCGGTTAAAGGGGTCATCATCGGGGAAGGAGACAGGCTGGCGCGGATGCGAGGCTCAGAGGCAAATGATGCCATCATTTTAAAAGGTGGCAGGATAGCTACAGCCACCAACAGGGCGGGCGGAATCCTCGGCGGAATTTCGACTGGAATGCCGATCGTGGTGCGCTTGATGGTCAAGCCCACACCCTCGATATCGAAACCGCAGCCAACGGTCGACTTGGTGAAAATGGAGGAGACCGAGATCCGCCTAGAGGGACGCTTTGACCCCAACATCTGCCCCAGGATAGTGCCGGTGGCTGAGGCAATGCTGGCACTAGTTCTGGCCGATCACATGATTCGTGCGGGAAAAATTAATCCGGATAGGTTTAAGGGGGGCTAGATTGGGAGGTGGAATCGGCATCGCTTCGGCCTGTGCTTCCGCCACGGTGGTCAACGCTATCGCGGCCGGGAAGGGAGCGGCTTTTGGAGTCGATTTAAGGGTGCAGTCAAGGGTCAGACTGACTAAGGAAGGAAAGATATCGGGTCGGATTCTGGGACAAAAAAAAGAGAGCCCGAAGTTGATTGAGATCTGCGTTCGAAAAGTTCTGGAGAATTTAGGAATGGAAAAATGCGGTGCCGTTGCTGAGACCACCTCTGAGATTCCAATCGCGGTTGGACTGTCAAGTAGTAGCGCGGCGGCCAACGCAGCAGTTCTGGCCACCTTCGCAGCCTGCGACCAAAGACCCAAACCGGAACAGGTGCTGGAGCTCGGCATTGAAGCCGCCTTTGAGGCGGGAGTCACGGTCACAGGCGCCCTCGATGATGCGGCGGCGTCCTTCTATGGCTGTGGGGTCATCACCGATAATTTGAAGCGCAGGATTTTGAAGAAATTTAAGGTGGATCCAAAGCTGGTGGTGGTGATTCACGTCCCGCTGACCAAGTTTTATACCTCCAAGGTGAGCCCGGAGGAGCTGCGCCGCATCCGCGGGCCGGTTCAGTCGGTCCATCGCATGGCCATGCGGGGTGAGTTCTGGAAGGCCCTGACCATCAATGGGCTGCTGTATTCCACTGCGCTCGGCCATGATCCGATGATAGCAATTGAAGCCATCTCCAAAGGAGCCATGGCGGCTGGATTGACCGGCACCGGTTCCGCCACCGTTGCCGTAGCGGAGCCGGACAAGGTTGTGGACATAGTCAAAGCTTGGCGTGGTTGGCGTGGCAGGATCTTGATCACTAGACCAGCGGTTGAGGGCGCCAGGGTGGAGGCGGTTTAATGGCAGAGGATGACCTGAGAGAAATCCGGCGCAAGATAGATGAGATAGATGAAAAGCTGATCAAGCTGCTAGCGGAAAGGCTCAGGCTCTCCGGAGAAATCGCTGCGTTGAAGAAGAAGCTCGGGGCCCAGATCAGGGATGAGGCCCGTGAGCGCCATGTGGTTGACCGGTCCCGCAAACTAGCACAGGAGCTGGGCGTCGATCCAGATTTTGTCGAGAGCGTGATGAGGCTGATCATGGCCCAGATGGTCGGGGAGGAGCGACTCCATCTGGGCGGCGTTGGGGTCTGGGACCGGATTCAGCAGGCTTTCCGAGATTATCCGGCCCAGATGAGCGTTGCCAAGGTGATGTTCAAGTACGGGCTCAGGGTCATGGATGATGGCACCATTGCCTGCGGCAGCATTAGAATTCCTGCAGTTCAGATAGCCAAGGAGGCCGGTGTTGACAGAAGGGTCGTTGATTTTACCGCCCAGCGCATACTCAGCGATCCCAATCTTCGCGAGATCTTTGAGAACCTGGAGCCAATCGCTTATCTCAAGGGTTTTGCGCAGCAGCTAGGTCTAGGGGTGATAGAGATAATACCTGAGGATGCCTCTAGGCCAGGTATACTGAAGGAGGTTACAGGAGTCATTGCCCAGTTCGGCCTCAGCATCAGACAATCGGTGGCCGATGATCCCAACTTTGTACCCCAGCCGAAGCTGACCATAATTACCGATGAGCCGGTGAAAGGAGAGGTTATCGAGGCGCTGAGAAAGCTCCCCAGCGTCAGAAGTGTGATCGTCTATTAGCTTCAGAGCCTGACCAGCTGAGCGTGGGGCACACCGGCTATCCGGAGCACGTTGTCCTTATCGATGATTCCGGCTTCGATCGCGTGGTCAACTATTGAACCCAGCATATTGGCGATGGTCGCATTGCGCAGGGCCTGAATGCACTCATCAATGGTGGCTTCCCTGCCGGAATAAAATGATTCCTTGGCCTCGATCTGGAATTTTCCTTCCTTAAATTTTTTCCCCAAAAGCTCGCGGTCGCAGATGACCACCAGATTCTCGCCCTGGGTTTGGATTATCTTTAACAGGGGCAGGCTCACACTCCCCTGACCGGGTTGCGCGCCCCACAAGCCTCGCACCTCAGGACGTGCACCCTTTCTCTTTTCTCCAGCCTGGTGTCGGGCTTTCCGCATTCCTTGCAGAGCACAAATTCTTCAGCATAACGGTTGATCCTGTCCTGAACCGCGGCTGCCGAGAACTTCCCCTGAAAAACCGCCTGTGCCCCCTGGATGTCTCCGGCAGCGCCGAGTTCCCGGAGAAGGTACTTCATCAGGTGCTCTGGTTCCCGGTTGAAGGTCGTGGCAATGGTCTTGAAATTTCTGAGGATGGTCCGGTTACCCACTGTTGAGACGTCGGCCTCAGGTATCTGAAAGCGGGAACTCTCAAAGACGGCCTTGGGTATTTGCTCAATTGCCCTTTCCAGCAGCTTTTCATAGTCCTCTTTCATTCCTTCACCTCGCCAATCTGAATTTACCGGCTGCGGGTTCAAATACATCACCCTCGACGAACATGACCCTGAGGGCGTCGTTTATTTGGGACAGGCTCAGGTTCAGTTCATTGGCTATTGTGATTGGCTCCACTCCTGATCCAGTGTCTAGCTTCTCGATAGCGATGGCCACCTTCTTCTTGAGCTCGTCGGAGACGACGGGAAGCGGCTCCTCTTCAGCTTCAGCGGCCTCGGTAACATCGCGAGAGGCGGCTATATCCGGTCCCCCTGTCTCAACCTTGATGAACTTTGGTCGCACACCCGCGGCTATGGCCTCTCTTCTCATCGCAATTATCTCGAGTTCTCTCACCAGCTCCCAGTTGGGATCTTCGACGCGGATGAGGAGTTCTGGGGTGAGGTAGATTTCACCGTTGAATTCCCTGATTCTGCCGATGACGTCAATAATGTCCCCAAGGCTAAATTTTTCAAGCTCTTTAGCTGCCTCCTGCCAGCCCCTGATGCTGACGGTTTCGCTACCGTCGTCTATTCTCAACGTTGCGTAGTTTTGATCTTCCCTGAGGAACTTGTCGACCACGGTCCCCATTACCCGAACCCTCGTGATCTGTTCTCCCCATGGGGTCAGAAGGTAGCTCGGCTGTGTGCCGTCGGGGGAGCGAATATACTGACCCAGCACCACGTCCTTTATCCTCATCTTATAAGCCGCGGGCCGCATTTTATCGTGGAATATCTGGAGGCGAATACTTATGAGCCTTCCGCGACGGGTCAGGATTTACCGAGTTAAGGGCCCCTCAGGTGTCCGGGTTCTGGGAGTGGCCTCAGGCACCTTCCATGTGGATAGCGTGGAGGGATTTGTCCGCAAGCTGGCTCAGACTGATGCTGAGGTGGGTACGGTCACCCAGGCGTTTAATTCCCGGAGGGTTGCCGGGGTGGAGCATCTTGTCCACGCCTCGCGTCTGGCCATTATCGCTCATGAGGGCGGGCGCGGTTTTGCCAGCTCCCTCGCCATCGAGCTCATCTGCTGGGTGGCCGCGGAACGTCAGATCTACCGTGCCTTTGAGAAGATGGGCGTCCGTGACGGTAGCAATGATCTGGCACTGGTTTCCATCGGCAGTTCTGTTTCTCAGGTGAGGAAAGCGATCGTGAAAATTTTTGAGGATCTTGGAGCCACTTGGGATAACTCCTTGTTGGAGATGAGCCCGGAAAAGATCCCGGAGATTCGGAGAGCCTTCTCGATTGCCCGGGAAGCTGAGCTGGCCCCGATTGAAAAGATAGTTCTGGAGCGCGTGGCTCTCCTAGCCCTGGAGAAATAGCTAGCTTGAACGAAGTTGTTGCAGGAGCCGCTCGAATTCCTCATCCTTGGCGACACCAACAATTCTGGAGCAGGCAGGCATAATCGGTTTGTCGGAGGTCACGATGTTTCCGTCGTCATCTATGGTGACGTATTTGCCCGCTAGCTTTTCTTTGGCCTCTATGGCAAGGCAGAAGATCTCCCGCTCTGAGCCCACGTAGAGATAGTAATAATGTTTACCTTGGTGGTCATAGTGAAAGAGCCAGCCCTGGTTTCTGGCGATGCTCAACAGGTCCTCTATGTCGTTGCACCAGATAGTTCGCATATGTTACAGGCCTCCTTCTGGAACTTTTCAATTCCCTCAAAGGACCCGCGCACAATCACGATGTCGCCAACCTTGAGCCTGACGTTGCCACCCGGAGTGATGATATGCTTCTTGCCTCTTTTTATCACCAACACGTAAACGCCGACGGTGCCCCAGAGGTTCAGCTTTTCCAGCGTTTTATCCGTGAACCTTGAGCCCGCAGCTATTTTTACCCGGCAGATTTTTTCCAGAGATTCAGAGAGCGCCTCGGCGAAGACCGGGTGGAGCTCTATTTTTCTGATGACCACATCCACGATGGAATCGGCCGCGTCGGTAATTGTCTCCATGTATCTTGCCATCTGGAGGACGCTGTTTAGCTTGGCGATGTTCTTCTTCTCCTCCGCAGCAACTTTCAGCGTGTCCAGCCAGGCCTGATAGTTGAATCTGTTAAAGGCTTCCTCTATCTCCCTGACTTCCTCCGCGACCTCCGTCGAACCCAGCATGAGTGAGGAGTAGGCCAGATCCACGGCGATGTCGCTCAGGTCGCGCATCTTGGCCAGCTCGTTCCGGAGCTTTTTCAGCTTGGTCTCGTGGACAAAAGGTTCAAATATTGCTCCGGCCATTTCGTGGAGGATTCTAATTCCGTAAAGCGGTCCCTTCACCACCAGCTCATCTTCAGCCTGGAGCTGTGCGTCCTTTTTTATTGGGGTCATCCATTCGCCATTTCTTTTCACGGCCAGCACCCAAACGCCTATGCTGGATGGCAGCTTGATCTCGCGCAGTGATTTGCCGTCCAAGTTCGACCCCGGAGAGATCTTTAGTTTGGCTATTTTCTCATCTGCGGCGCGCAGGGCATCCTTTATCACCGGATGAATGCCGATCTTCATGCTGATCAGGTCGGCCATGTCTCCGGTGGCGTTTGAGATGGACTCGGCGGCGCTGGCCACCTGCAGAATCCCGGTTATCTTGTGGGCTTCCTTGACATTTCTGGCTGCTGCAGCCGCCATGATCCTTATCGTATACATCAGCTCGTCCATTTTAGATTCCAGCTGGTGGACGAGATCGGCCAGTTCCTTACTTTCGTAGAGCAGGGCGGCGTAGGCGAGGTCCACCATGAGGTCCGAGGTATCCTTCATCTCAGTCAGGAGCTCGCGCACGCTCCTCGGTTTATACTCTGGAGGCTGCATTCTCTACACTCCTATTATCTTCATCGCTATAATTAAACATGTAACTCCGACAATATCGCCGATCGACGTTATAATCGGGATCACCACATTGTCCGGGTCTAGTCCCCTGGAGAACGAGACAAAGGCCAGCCAGACGGTGCAGAACATGGTCGCGCCTATGGCTGCCATGCTGGCCAGGAAAAAGGCCACCATGATGGCGACGGATTGGACGGGATTTATTCCGGAGACGAGAGCCAGGGCAAAAAACACGACGCTGGTGAAAACGAAGACACCCAAGCTCATGAGCCAGGTGGCTTGGATATTCCTCCTGAGCGCCACCTGTTTGCCAAATTTAGGCTCGATGGTACCGATGTGCAGAGCCGAGGTTAGTCTCGCGCCAAGTATGCTGCAGACGTTGTTGTTTATGCCGTTGATCGGAGGGACCATCACCAAGATCAGAGGCAGCGTTTTTATGCTCTCCAGCTGTGATTGCAGGATCAGTCCGGCGCCCAGGGACATTACTGCGCAGAGGATGAGCACCGGGTAGCTTTCCCACAATATTCTTCTGAGGCTGTAAGCGGTCATCTTCATCACACAACCAGCACAACGATGAAAATTGAGACCATCGTGATCAGGTCACCGAGCGTGGCCATCAGTGGCGCAGTGATGTTGTCCGGATCCCATCCCCTGATGTAAGAAAAAATGGACACCGCGACGGTCAGGACGGCCAAGATGACGCCTGAGATGAAACCGGCGGCCACCGCGACGATGATGAGGGTGATGAAGTTAATGGCACTTATCCCGAAGAGCAGGCTTATCAGGGAGGCGATTACTCCGATGGTGGCGGAGGCAATGAGGCTGAGGATTAACGAAGAGGCAACGTTAATTTTTAGCTCATCGCTCATCGAAAACTTGGGCTCCAGGATACCGGTGTGGAGGGCAGTACCTAGTCGTGAGGCCAGCGCACCGTTGACATTCCCCCTCAGGTCCAAAAGCGGCGGAATTATCAGGATGAGCCCGGGCAGGGTAACGGTGAGCTTTTCCCCCATTCTTCCCAGCACATCTCCGGCTAGGATTTCAATAATGGCACAGATGATCAGTATGGATAGACCTTGAATGACTATTGCTCTCACGTTGACGCTCTGCGGCATAGGTCTCCCTCAAAAGGCGTTGGTCGGCTTTCTATATACGTTTTATAATTTCTAGTGGTCAGGGCACCGGCTGGTTTTGTCCTGTTGCTGAGTGATTCTAGAATCAACTTGTATTTCTCAGTTTGGCTGGTTCAGCAGAACTTGCAAACGATCCAAGTTCTCTTTGGATGATTTGATTTTTTCCCTGAACGCGATTCCACACCAGTTGGGGCGGCGATCAAGGGAATTCTGGCCATTCAGCCCAACGACTTTTGGTCAGGGGAACCAATTGCCCGTTGTCCTGAGTTAAGAACAAGGCCCAGATTTCCTCTTTGTCGGTTTTTCAGGTGGGATTAGGTCTTTATAGTATAACAGGGGTATAGTTTAAGTGGAGACAATGCCCGCCGATGAGAAACCAAAAGTCACTTTGGACTGTCTGGGGCTATACTGTCCGGAGCCTGTTTTTAGGACGCGTATGGAGTTAGACAGGCTGAACTCTGGTGAGGTGCTGGAGGTCCTGGCTGATGATCCTGCTGCGGTGGAGGATATCGGAAGCCTGGTTAAACATCTGGGACACGAGATTTTGGAGTTCAGCAAAGAGGGCGGAGTCCTCAGGTTTTTAATTAGAAAAAAATGAGGGGTGGTATTTTGGAGAAGAAAAAAATTCTCTACCTTCAGACCAGCGGCGTTGACACCCCCGAGCGTACCTATGCACCTTTCATCTTAGCAGCGACGGCCGCAGCGATGGGAATCGAGACGACGATTTACTTCCTGATAAAGGGGGTCACCGTGGTCAAGAGGGGCGAGGCGGAGAAGATCAAGTTGGGCAGCTTCCCCTCGCTGAAGCAGGTGATGGACCAAGCAGTACAAGCCGGGGTGAAACTCGAGGTCTGCGAACAGAGCTGTCAGCTGCTGGGATTGGAGAGAGGAGACTTTGTGGATCAGGCCAAGATCGTTGGTGCGGCCACGCTGAACGACCGGGTTTTAGAGGCAGACGCCGTGGTGTGCTTCTAATGGGGTAAGCGGATGAGGAGGGTTTACCTGGACCATGCCGCCGGGAGGCCGGTGGACGAGCGGGTTCTCGAGGCCATGTTGCCGTACTTTACCCAGAAGTACGGGAACCCCTCCACTATCCACACCCCGGGCAATGAAGCCCGTGAGGCAATCGAGGAGGCGCGGGGCAAGGTCGCGGAGTTAGTTGGGGCGGCGAAGAAGGAGGAGATCATTTTCACCTCAGGCGCGACCGAGAGCAATAATCTGGCCCTCAAGGGAGCAGCGTTGAGAAATCGTGATCGGGGGAATCACATCATCACCAGTTCCATCGAGCACATGTCGGTGATCAACACCTGTAAGGAGCTGAGCAAGCAGGGATTTGAGGTCACCTATCTTCCGGTGGACAGGTATGGAATTGTGGATCTGGAGGCGTTGAAAAGGGAACTCACCGACAGAACCATTTTGGTCTCGATCATGTATGCCAACGGGGAGATAGGGACGATTGAGCCAATTAAGGAAATCAGCGAAATAGTCCACGAGCGAGGAGCGCTGCTGCATGTGGACGCAGTGCCCGCTGTGGGGCAGGTCCCCATAGATGTAGTTGCCGAGGGAATCGACCTGCTTTCAATCTCATCTAATGACATCTATGGCCCCAAGGGTGTTGGAGCCCTTTATCTCAGGTCTGGGGTCAGGATCGTGCCGATAATTCAGGGCGGTGGGCAGGAGCGAGGTCTGAGGTCGGGGACTGAGAACTTGCCAGGCATAGTTGGGATGGGAAAGGCGGCGGAGATAGCCAAGGCCGAGATGGAGGCTGAGGCCCGGAGGCTGACCAGACTTCGGGACAGGCTCATCAGCGGAATTCTGGAGAAAATCCCGGTATCTTTCCTCAACGGTCACCCGACCAAAAGGCTGCCAAACAACGTCAACGTTAGGTTCAGCTATATTGAAGGTGAGGCGCTGATCTTAAGCCTTGACATGGAGGGGGTGGCCTGCTCATCGGGGTCGGCCTGCACCTCAAAGACGCTTGAGCCGTCCCATGTGCTGCTGGCCACGGGGCTGAAGCATGAAGAGGCGCACGGGTCGCTGCTGTTCACCCTCGGCAAGCAGAACAGCGAGGAAGACGTGGACTACGTGCTGAACTTATTACCAGGAATTGTGAAAAGATTACGTGTAATGTCTCCGCTTACACCAAAGGAGTTGCTTGACCATGTATAGTGAAAAGGTGATGGATCACTTCAGGAATCCGCGCAACATGGGCGAGATCCCGGACGCGGATGGTGTCGGCACCGTTGGCAACCCCGTGTGTGGGGACATGATGACGATTTATATCAAGGTGAAGGACAACAGGATCGCCGATATCAAGTTCAAGACCTTCGGCTGTGGCGCTGCGATTGCTACCAGCAGCATGACCACCGAGCTGGCGAAGGGGAAGACAATTGATGAAGCTTTAAAGATTACTCGGGATGATGTGGCGAAGGATCTTGGCGGTCTGCCGCCGGTGAAGATGCACTGCTCGAACTTGGCAGCCGACGCCCTGCATGCGGCCATAAAGGACTATCTGGCCAAGGGAGGCAAAAAATGAAGGATTTTATAAGGTGTGAACTCTGTCAGGCAGAGATCCAGGGAGAGAAGTGCGTGTTCGCCGTTCACAAGAGGGTGATCGGCGGCAAGGAGTACTACTTCTGCTGCGAGAACCACGCCAGGCGTTTTGAAAAGAAAATGGCCGAAAAGTGAAAATTTTCCGAGCTTGAGCTTCCCAAATAAAAAGCGGCAGGGACTCGATCCCTCCACTACTCGTCCAGCGAGTTAGCGAATCTCGACCACTTCGCTTTCTCGCCGTCTTTTCGTGTCGGGATCTTTTTCCTGCAGTCGCTGTCTCGTCTCGTTCCCCCACGAGACTTACCCGCGTCCTTCCCCGGTTTTTCGCCCGGGTTTTTACACGGGTCCCCGTTGCCCGTAGGCTCCGGTTCGACCACCTCTGCAGGCTTTGATCCCTGCCGCAATATTATCTTATTGTCTTCATTTTTAAAGATTTTTTGC
>JACIWF010000036.1 GCA_014361095.1 Hadesarchaea archaeon
CAGCGAAGGAAACAGATGACACCTAGGTTGTTAGGATACTTTTTCATACCATTCCGATTTTATTAGACCAATCCTGCTTTCAAAACAGAATTATCAAAAGTAGCAACATCAGATAGGTTTCGGGGGGATTATTTTTCACTCATTAGTCGGCTGCGTTGGTGTGTTCTTTTGAAAAGGTTGTTGCCCTGCGTATCAACAGCCACTACCATCGGCCCGAAATCGCGAACCCTGAGGACCCAGATCGCCTCCGGACCCAGTTCCTTCCAGATGATTTTTTCGACCTTTTTTACCTGACTGGCAGCCAGTGCCCCGGCTCCACCAGGGAACGCGAGGTAGATGCAGCCTAGTTGGGCCATCTCTTTAACCACGTCATCACCAACTCCTCCCTTCCCGATCAGCGCCCCGATCCCAGTGGACTTGATGAAACTGATCTGCATTGGGTCTAGGCGGGCGCTGGTGGTAGGCCCGGCCGATATTATTCGCCAGCCCCGGGCGGTTTGTCTGGCGAGCGGCCCGCAGTGATAGATGACGGCACCTTGTAAATCTATGGGAGGTTTCTCACCGGAGATCACCCGAGCATAGGCCTTGTCCCTTGCCGTGATCACCCACCCGTCGATGGTGACCAGATCTCCGCAGCGCAGACTTTCAGTGTCCGTCTTTTTCAGCGGGGTCGTCAGCTTTTTTACCCTCATGGTTCCACAACCCTAAGTTCACCATCCACCCTTGTTGCCTTTGCTCGTCTAGCTGGCCAGCACTGCAGGGCGAAGGCGACGGGGAGGCTCGCGGTGTGGCAGGCCGCCTTTTCGATGTGCACACCTAGGATGGTGGTCTCCCCACTCAACCCCATCGGTCCTATTTTAAGATTGTTTGCGGCCAGTTTGATCCGGTGCTCCAGCTCTGCCAGTTCGGGATCAGGATTTTTCCTGTTGAGTGGCCGAAGCAGCGCGTGCTTGGCCATCAACGCAGCTGTTTCCATGGAGCCACCAATTCCAACCCCAATAATATTCGGCGGACAGGATTTTCCGCCCGACTCTTCAATCGTCTTTAAAACTGCCCTTTCAATGGCCTCAGCTCTTTCCGTTGGTCGCATCATGAAAAGCCGGCTACAGTTCTCGGTCCCGGCACCTTTCACCAGCAGCTCCAGCTCAAGATCGTCACCGGGCGTCAGCTCTAAATGAATCGCCGGCTGTCCTCTGCCGGTGTTCGTCGGCGATGGTTTTCTGGTGAGGGGGTCGACGACGTTGGCCCGGAGCGGAACCTCCTGTGTCGCGATCTCCACCGCCTCGGCCAGTGTCCCTTCCAAGTCAAAAGAGAGCTTCACCTCGCGGCCCAATTTCACGAAAAAGGTGAAGACGCCAGTGTCCTGACATATGGGCACTCCAAGCCCTTGGGCGAGCTGCAGGTTCCTGAACATCATCCTGTAGTGGAACCTCGCTATTGGGTCTCGTTCCTTTTTCCAGGCGCGTTTGAGAGCCGCCAGCACGTCCTTCGGGAGCTTGGTCTCGGCCCGCCTGATCATCTCCACGGCCACATCTCGAAAAACTGTTTCAGTCATCATAGGTTCGAGTTCAAATAATCCCGCCACGTTAAAATATCTTGATGGATGCTGATTTCAGGCTGGTTAACGAGACCACCGGCGTTACCATCGCGAGCCGGGTCAGCCTGGCCGATGGCTTTTTCAGCCGGTTCAGAGGGCTGATGATGAGGAGAAATTTTTTGCCCGGAGAGGCCCTGTTTTTCACCTTTGGAAAACCAGGTCGGAACAGCGTCCACATGTTCTTCGTCCGTTTTCCAATAGATTTGGTCTACCTCGATTCCGGCTTCAGGGTCGTTGAGATCAGGTCTTTCCTGAGGCCTTGGCGTTTCCACCGGTCCAAGGTGATCTCGAGCTACCTGATTGAGCTGCCAGCGGGAACGGTGGCTCGTCTCAGGATCGGTCTGGGGGACAAAATTCGGCTGGAGAAAGGGTTTTAATCCCTTGATTTCATAAAATATACTGCTGACCGAGGAGGTAGGGGGACGGAGTAATGATTAGATGGACGTCCCCAGGGTTTTGGCCGAGGCAGCAGTTAAAGTTGCTCAGGAAATAAAGGCTAACGCTATTCTGGCGCTTACTGAAACAGGGAAGAACTGCGAGGTTTTTTCCAAGATGAACCTCACCGACCGGAATGGCAGGCCGATAAAACTAATTGTCGCCACGCCCAACCCCGAGGCCTACCGGAAGTTGAGCATGAAAGGCTCTTTCCAGTGCTTGAAGCTCACGGCCAGACCGCACGATCGGGCCAGTCAAGCCCACCACGCCATCGCCCGCGGCCTCCATGAGGGTGTGATTAATTTTGGTGAGAAGGTGGTCTGTCTCACTGGCAACGGTTTCGCAGACATGTCCGACTCCATCATCTTCACCGAGGTGAATGAGGAGATTTCCCTGGTCAACGTCTTGGAGTCCAATCCTGTTCTTGCGGCCACGGTTGAGCTCTCACTTGAACTCGCCAAGGGAGCGCCCGATGGCAAGCCACTCGGCGCTTCCTTTGTGGTCGGGGACACGAAGGCGGTGCTGAGGCTGTCGCGCCAGCTCATGATAAACCCGTTCCGGGGTTATTCGGTGAACATAAAGGACAGGAGACAGTGGGATCTGCTGAAAAAGTATGCCTTCTTTGATGGCGCCTTTATCATCGATGATGCCGGAAGTGTGGTCGCCGCACAGAGATACCTCAACGCCAATGTTCGGGTAGAGATCCCGCCGGGTCTCGGCACCAGACATTTGGCGGTCGCGGCAATCACGGCAGCCACCAAGGCCAAGGGAGTCACAGTTTCTGGGGAAAATGGCGCGGTGAGGATATTCGAGAAGGGAAGGATTCTAGCCAAGATTGATCCCGGCAGCAGGATTATTGAGTCGCTGAGTTCTTCAACCTAAGTATTTTACCATCGACGGAGAACTTTCAATTGATCGGGATGGAATATCTCAAGCTTGCCGAGGCATTTGAGAGGCTGGAAAAAACCCCTTCCTACCTTGAGAAGAACGCCATCATCTCGGAGCTGCTCAAGCAGACACCCGCCGAGGAGATCGAGCGGGTGGTGCTACTTTTGCTGGGGAGAACCACTCCTGCCTATATTTCTCAGGAGACCGGGGTGGGACTGGCGCAGCTTAAAAAGGCGGTGGCCAACGCTTCAGGCTACTCGCTGAGTGAGGTCGAGAAGCTGATGTTGGAGATCGGGGACCTGGGTGAGGTGGCCAGGCGACTGATGGAGAAGAAGAAACAGGTCACTCTGTTTACCGAGAGGCTCACGGTGAAAAGGGTCTATGAGGGGATAAGGAGGTTGCCCGAGATAACTGGCGAGGGTTCAGTTGACCGCAAGATACTCGCCATATCGGAGCTTCTCACCAGCAGCCAACCACTGGAGGCGAAGTTCATCGTTAGGACGGTGCTGGGTGATCTGAGGATCGGGGTGGCGGAAGGGAGGCTGAGGGACGCGATAGCCACGGCTTTTAACGTTGATCCTGAAGAGGTCGAGCACGCCTACATGCTCACGACCGATTATTCGCTGGTTGCCAAGGCCGCCGCCGAAGGTGGGGCCAAGGGCCTGCGCCAGCTGGGCGTCATCGTTGGCCATCCGGTCAACCCGATGCTGGCCCAGCGTGCTGAGGACATCGATGAGGTCTTGGAGAGGATGAAAGGAAAGGCGGCCTTCGAGATAAAGCTCGATGGAATAAGAATCCAGGTGCACAAGGACGGCGAGAAAATATACCTCTACACCAGAAGGATGGAGAACTACACCGAAATGTTCCCTGACCTGATCCCGCCGCTGAGGAAGGCGCTCAAGCCCAACCGGGTGATCGTCGACGGTGAGCTGGTGGCTCTGGATAAGAAGACCGGAAAGCCGATGCCGTTTCAGGAGGTCCTGAAGCGGAGGAGGAAGTACGGTGTTGAGGAATCTGCCGAGGCCATCCCGGTGGAGTATAACGTCTTTGATGTCCTGCTGGTCGAAAACAAGACGCTGCTGGATGAGCCTTACACCAAGCGCCGGGAAATGCTGGAGAAGGTTGTGGAGGAGATCGAGGGCAGGGTTAGGCTGGTGGAGCAGAAGGTGCTCTCAGACGCCGAGAAGATCAAGGAGTTCTGCGATTACGCGATAAAGATAGGCCATGAGGGGCTGGTCGCCAAGGACCTGCATTCCACCTATCGGGCCGGGCGCCGCGAGTTCCTCTGGCTGAAGCTGAAGCCCACGCTGGAGACCTTGGACCTGGTCGTCGTCGGTGCGCTCTTCGGAAAGGGGAAGCGGGCCGGTGTCTTCGGCAGCTATGTGCTGGCGGCTTTGGACAGCGACACTGGAAAGTTCAAGACAGTTACCAAGTGCGGCTCGGGATATACGGATGAGGACCTGGTTGAACTGACCAAGATGTTCAAGAAGCTCCAGATAAAGGGACCGCACGAGGATGTGGAGATTGAGATCGATTGCGACGCCTACTTCAAGCCGGAGGTGGTTTTCGAGATAGCCTATGAGGAGATTCAGGTCAGCCCGGAGGAAAAGCACACCAGCGGGATGGGGCTGAGGTTCCCGAGGTTTGTAAGGGTCAGGGAGGACAGGCGACCGGAGGAGGCGACGACGGTCCAGGAGATCCAGGAGCTGTTCGAGCTGCAGGAGCGGAGGAAGGGTAAAAGGGCCTGAAAAAACTTTGGCCAAATTATCTTTAGAAATTGTCACCCCCGATGGAAGCTCAGTTTTAACCAACTTGGGTTATTAACAGTTCCTCAAATTTTTCCAGAAATTGTGGGACCTCTCTCTCATTGATCTCAGCCCCGCAGGCTACCGCGTGACCGCCGCCCTCACCACCGCATGACTCCGCCGCAGCCCTTATTGCCCTTGACATGTCGAATCCCCTGAGGAAGAGGAGCTTTGAGCATCGCGCCGAAACCTTGGCTCTGCCGCCGTCCTTCACCAGCCCCACCAGCGGCCGGTAGGGGTCACAGTTGCAGTTGCCCAGGGCCAAGCTGGTGATGGTCCCGACGAACGTGTCCTTTATCACCCCCGTGGCGTCAAAGTACTGCAGATAACCCCGCGGCCCTTTTTCTATGCCACCGGAGGCGAGAAACTCCAGCCCTCTGGCGATGCTGCGCCGGTGCTGTTTGAGCAGGTTGAGCATCGTCCGGTAGTATCCTTCGCGGTCACCCTTGGCGACCTCCAGACCAATCAGTGGCTGCTCGTGGCGGGCGGTGGAGTTTATGCAGGTAGAAAATTCCTCCGCGTCCTGCAGCATCGGCCAGTTCTTCTCCCTGGCCAATGTGTAAACTTCGCCAATGATCAATCCGGGAACAAACTTCACCAGCTCCTCCGGAACATACATGTAGGCGCGCGCGATCAGTTCTGAGGCCAACCGCTGTTTTTCCTTTTCGCTGAGGTCGGCAAGGCGGCGCCAGCCACCCTTGTCGCTGAGCGGGATGTTGAGGTCCTTCAGCAGCCCGATGCAGCCCACCTGAGAGTTGCTCACCCCAGGGATGTAGGGATCGGTGAAGAACTCCAGCGATTTGAAGACCGGTCTGGAGTAGCGGCCGTAGAGCATCAGATCTTTGCTTTTTTCAATGACGCCGGATTCAACGGCATCTTTTAAAATTTCTTGATTGTAGCCGAGGAACTTGCCCCAGGCGTTTTGAACGTCACCGATGGCCCCAACAACCGCCAGTGCCGAGAGATCCCGCCCGTCATTGTCCAGCTCTCTGGCGATCAGGTAGGTTACGCCGGCACCGCTGATCTCCTGCATCCCGTCAAGGCCGTGGTGGTGGGCATTCAGGTGCACCAGCTCCGGCCAGCCCTCGGCTTTTACCGGGTCATGGTGGTCGGCGATGATGACGTCGTGGCCTCGGAATTTTTTCCTCAGGTTTTCCAGCTGTGAGCTGCCCAGGTCGGTGAATATAGTCAGGTCAGCAGGATCAAGCTCTTCAACAACATCCCGGTAGAGCATGCGCACGAACCTGACGCTGTGCCTGATGGTGAGCCTGTCGAGCGCCCTTGAGAGGAGAGCTGCCGCGGAAATGCCGTCGGAGTCCATGTGGGAAATTATTTCGATGGTGTTGTGTCTGTGTTTCTTTATCAGTTCCGCCGCCTTTCGAGCGATTTTCAGCATAAAGATACCTTTTTTTCACACATAATTATATTGAGTATGGTGTAAATTTTGTGGTCTAAAAATTTGAGTCGAATTGCAGGGAAACAAAACCTTTTTCTCACTTTTGTCTCAGAAGAGCGCAAAGGGGTGACATTATCCTCTCTCAGATTTGTGGCTGAGGAGGAGGTGAGAAGTTGAGGACCATAGAGCTTCGTGGTGATGAGGTGATTTTGATCGATCAGACACAGCTTCCCCTGAGGCTGGTGAGGATCAAATGCCGGAGCGCCGAGGAGGTGGCCGAGGCCATCGAACAGATGAAGATCAGGGGTGCACCGGCGCTGGCCGCGGCGGCAGCCATGGCCCTGGCCATCACTGCCGTCAAAAGCAGGGCTAGGACCAAAGGGCAGCTCCTGCGGGAACTTGAGCGCGCGGGCAGAAGGATAGGAAGGACTAGGCCAACCGCGGTCAACCTGTTTGTGGGGCTGGAGCGGGCTCTAGCCGCGGCACGATCGGCGGCCGATGTCGAGGATGTTCGCAAGGCCGTGGTCCGCGAGGCAGAGGCCATCGCCGAGGAGGATGTCAAGGTCAACAGAAAGATAGGCGAGAATGGAGCGATGCTGATGGAAGATGGTGATGTCGTCTTGACCCACTGCAACGCGGGCTCACTGGCAACGGTTGATTATGGAACCGCTTTGGGGGTGATTCGTGCCGCACACAGCTCCGGCAAGAAGATTGAGGTCATCGCAACTGAGACGAGGCCATTGCTGCAGGGAGCTAGGTTGACGGCCTGGGAGCTGAGTCGCGAAGGAATTCCGGTCAGAGTGGTCACAGATGGGATGGTGGGATATCTGATGGCAAAGGGGATGATTGATAAGGTTGTTGTTGGTGCCGATAGGATTGCTGCCAACGGTGACGCCGCCAACAAGATCGGGACCTACTCGATTGCGGTGCTGGCCAAGGAACACAGGATACCGTTTTACATCGCGGCACCAACGAGCACAGTTGACCTGAAGGTAAAAACCGGAGCCGAGATACCGATCGAGGAGAGGCGCCCTGAGGAAGTGATCTTCTTCCGCGGGGTCAGGGTCGTGCCCAAGGGGGTGAAAGTCTTTAACCCTGCTTTTGACATCACCCCGGCACGCTACATCACGGCATTCATCACTGAAAGGGGAGTCGTCAAACCGGGTGAGCTCTCAAAACTGTTCAAAAGCTAACTGCCACGACTTTCTTCACGCCGGGGACCTGTTTCTTCAGCTCGTTCTCAATGCCAAAGGCGAGCGTCATGGTCGACATCGGACAGCCGGCGCAGGCCCCGACCAGTCTGACTTTAACTATTCCATCATCGGTCACGTCAACGAGTTCAACGTCGCCACCGTCAGCCTGCAGAGCTGGCCTGATCTTTTCAATCGCGGCCTCAACTTCCTTCTTCATGGGATCACGCTTAAGATTAGAAGTTTCATCGTTTAAGCTTGTTGTTGATTCAGGCTCCGAACTTGGTGCTCTTGCCCATTAGGTCGATGACGATGGGGATGAGGTCCTTTCCCCGAATTCTACCCAGGCCCCCCTTTGCAGCCGCCCTCTCGCTGAATGTCTTAACGTCGTCGGTTCGCACGCCGGGGCCGGAGATGACCACCGGAACTGGGTCGGCGGTGTGGTTTTTGACTCCCACAGGTGTGGTGTGGTCGGCGGTGATGACGATGAAGTCAAAGGCGTCGATGAACTGGTTGATGATGGAGTCCACCCGCTCGATGATTTCTATCTTTGCTCTGATGTTTCCGTCGTGGCCCGCTTCGTCGGATCCTTTCACATGGAGCAGGACGAAGTCGTGATCCTTCAGTTGCTGCAGGACGGCCTTGGCCTTGGCGTTAAGGTCGGTGTTGACGCTACCGGTTGCACCAGGCACATCCACCACAGTCATCCCGGCCAGTTTGCAGACTCCTTTCACCAGCGCTGCGGCGGCAACACAGGCTCCTTTAATTCTGAACCTCTCCTGAAAAGGCCTCAAGTGGGGAACGATGCCACCACCGCGGATGAGCAGGTAGTTGGCCGGCGGCAGGCCATTCTTGGCGCGTTCGAGGTTGAGCGGGTGCTTCTTCAGGACCTCGTGGGCCTTTTGGGAGAATTCGTTGAGCAGCTTTGCCGTCTTGGCCGCCCACCTCCGGCGCATCACGTATTTTCTAACTCCTCCGGCGATGATCGGGTATGCAGGGACAACCTCTTCCTGTGACTGTAAGAAGGGTTCGATCTTCAGCGGTTTCTTACCTTCCTCATGGGGATCAGAGTCGGAGACCTCGTGGGAGAGACCCTTGCCCCTGAGCACCAGAGTTGCCCGATGGCCGACAGTGCTCCTGAAGATGAACTCAGCCCCCTTGAGCTTGATTTTCTGTACCGCCTCAGCAAGTGGTTTGGTGTCCTGAATCCTTCCCGCCCTTCTGTCGGTGATGATCATGTTTTTATCCACGGTGGCGTAGTTGACCCTAAAGGCGATATCGCCGGGCCTGAGGTCGATGCCGGCTCCAGCCGCCTCAAATGGTCCCCGCCCCGTGTAGGTCTCATAGGGGTCGTAGCCCAGCAGGGCCAGATGGGCGGTGTCACTTCCTGGAGCTACTCCCGGAGCTATGGTGTCCATTATTCCGCTGATGCCGCGTTTGGCCAGCCAGTCCATGTTGGGCTTTTTGGCGATTTCCAGAGGGGTCTTGTATGCCAGCGCAGGGATGGAGCGGTCGGCCATTCCGTCGCAGATGATCAAGAGCGTCTTCATCCACTCAACCAACATACATACTAATTTAGTAGTAAAAAATAGTGTGGGGCCCGTGGCGCAGCCCGGATGGCGCGGCAAGTGGAACCACCCGCATGGCTTCGGGCTTTGGGAGGAAACCTGTAGGTCGTGGGTTCAAATCCCACCGGGCCCGCCATTTCAAGAATTCAATTATTATTTTTTTGGGTCAAGATAGCAATGGACTGGTAGTCTAAGGCAACATCATTTGCTCTCTTTAAACGAGTTCCACTCAAAACATCGATAGGAAGCATGAGGTTACCTAATTATATAGAAGGATTTCCAGATTTTGTGTACTTGTATGGTATTGAGGAAATCCTGAAAAATTTGTGTCACCAGCTCCGTGAACATGGGAAGCTTAGGACTATCCTAAGAGAAAGGTTGGGTAAGCGGGCATGTTACATTTATGATTACACGAGTGGAAAATATGGCATTTCGCTTTGGTACATTCGGGAAATATTAGATATTTGGTCGCGGGTTACTGGGGGCAAGAAGGAAGAAGTTTTTGATAATATATTTGGTGCAGCTACTTCCTTTGGTTTTAGAAGAGAAAGAAAGCATGTGATGTTACCTAAAGTCATGACCGAAGACTTGGCTTATCTTGTGGGCGTGATTGTCGGAGACGGTTGGGTTACATCTGATGGCGGCCTTGTCGGTATTGTCAGTGGAGATGAGGAATACCTTCGGTTTGTGATATCTAGTTTGTTTAAAAAACTCTTCGGTTGCGATGTCCATATACGGAGAGACCCAAGGAAAAATCACACGTATTTTCTCGAGACGCATTCTAAGATTATTAACGCTTTCTTAGTTCATGTTTTTGGATTCAAAAGGGGAAAGAAAGTACCAAAAATTCCCACAGTTTTCAAAAATTATCCTAAAAACATTCTCATAGAGTTTATTGCGGGATTTTTTGATACTGATGGCTCAGTCAATAAAAGCTCGTGCACGATCAAGTTCACCCAAAAGTCGAGAGAGATATTGGAACAGATCAAGGGAGAATTGGCATCCTTAGAAATTAGGTCATCAATAAATTATGACAAGCGCTGGGATGGATGGGATTTGCGCTTATCGACTAAAGACAGAAAAAAGTTCTTCACTTTCATAAAGCCAAGGACCAAAAAGAAAAAAGCGATGGCTAAGAATGTGTTACTGGGCCGGTGGTCTAGCTTGGAAAAAGACGCGGGCCTCCGGTGTGCGTGAGGCACGAAGAAAGCCCGAGATCACGGGTTCGAATCCCGTCCGGCCCGCATCATTTTGGGTTCGGAACTCGTATAGAAGCCCGGAAAGTCATTAATTGTGGTGTTCTGGGACAAGTACTCAAAGCTGCTGGAGGACCGCGATATCCTCCGCTGACAAGATCAAAGATCCAGTTTTTCAGGCAGATGAGATCCCTCAGTGGGTTGAAATCTCCAGGATTGCGGTACCACCGGACAAACTCATAAAAATACTGGTGCGTGAAGGGCTCCAGACCCTAAGACAGAATGGCTCTCATGTCATCCTGGCGAAAGAAGGCGTGCGGATAGTCGTTCCCGCACATCCAGGCAAGGATATCAAACCCGGGCTCGTCAGGGTGATAATCCGGGAAGCGAAGCTCACGCGCAAAAGGTTTTTGGAGCTGCTGGAAAAACGTAGAAAACGGCTTCGAAACTGGATGCATGACAACCAAAATGG
>JACIWF010000037.1 GCA_014361095.1 Hadesarchaea archaeon
ATGGAGAACGCTTTCTGAGTCTGAAGCGCTGGATGTGATACGGGCGTGTGGTCACCCGGTTCGTCGCATTATTCTGGCGTTGCTGGAGACGAAGCCCATGCGGAAATCGGACATCGCCAAGTACATCCACCGCTTTTTGGGGAAGAAGCACTCGCGCTCTCTGATCCAGCACCACCTCAAGCTGCTGGAGCGGGCGGGGTTGGTTGGCTACATGGAAGATCCCGTGTCAACGAGCAAGACGAAGCTGGCCTATCTCGCCGCGAGGACCCGGATTCAAATCAAACCGGAGCCAAAACCCGAATCCTTTGATTTGTTCGCCAAAGACCTAGTCGAAATGGAACTCTGGCAGAGGTTCAAGGAACAAATTAGCAAGGAACGGCAGCCTCCAGCGCTATGAAAACCTGCCGGCGCGAGCGATTGCTGACGGGCGAAAAAGGAAGTTTAAAGCCAACCAAATAGGAAAATTAAGAGTGGCGAATGACCGAGGGGTGAAGATAGGGTGCCAAAAAAGAAGATAATGATTGTGGATGATTCTCGCGCCATCGTCAGGGCCGTTGAACTTTTGCTGGAGGCAGAAAATTTTGAAACGGTATCAGCGTTCAGCGGGGAGGAGTGTCTGGAAAAGCTGGAAAGGGAAAAGCCAGACCTGATTTTGCTAGACATCATGATGCCGGGAATGGATGGCCGCGAGGTTTGCAGGCGAATAAAGAAGACAAACAAGAAGGTGAAGGTCATATTCCTCACCGGGGTCGGGGTGCTCAAGACCAGAGGACTTTCCGCCCTCTGCCAGAAATTTCACGCGGAAATATCCAAGGAGCTAGGAGCTGTGGATTACATCACAAAACCGTTTGACAACGAGGACTTGGTAAGGAGGGTGAAGCAGGCGCTGGGCTGAGGGGATTTCAGAATGGCCAAAAAGATACTGGTGCTGGACGATGACCCAAGCATCAGCAAAGCGGTCAAAATACTGCTGGAAAGCGAAGGATTCAAGGTGAAGACCGCGCAGGATTGGCAGGAGTGCTTGGCCAAGCTGAAAAAGGAGAAGCCCGATCTAATCCTGCTCGACATTCTGATGCCCACGATAGTCGGCATTTCGGCGCTTCGCCTGATCAGGGAATCCCTACCCCAGACCAAAGTGATAATGCTCAGCGTTCTGGGTTCAAAAATTTGCAGACAGCTATCGAGCGAACTCGGCGCCGTGGACTTCATCACAAAGCCATTTGACAACCAAGATCTTATTCAGAGGGTTAAGCGAGCCCTTGGGATGAATGCGGCTCTTGAGCAGATCGAGGGCATGACCTGAAATCGGAGACCGCGCAGTGGGGCGGTCAGGGGTAAGCGAGCCCGCCCGAGGCGTTTGATTCGGAGACGCGCTTGGCCATGCAGTCGAGGCAAAGAGTTTTTATTCTCTTTCTCTCTCGATATCCGCGAATCTCACCGCGCTGCAGCCACTTCCCACAGTCCTCGCACCTGTAGGGGAAGAGCTCGTCCAGCATCGCCCTCAGCCTTTCCAGGCAGCGACGCGGATCCTCCTTGAAGTCCCTCTCGAAACTGCCGTCCCCGATGCTCTCCAAGAGCGCCCCGTGCCTGCTCCAGAAGTCAGACCTTTTTTCTCTCTCCATCCGATCCCCATCCTCCTTTTAGCCTAACTGATCTATTGCGTTTTCCCGAAAAACCGAAAAATTCTGGCCGGCGCGATAGCTGCAGCCAAACGGAGAGGCGACCCAAGAACTCCCAGGGTTCAAGCTCGTCCGGCTCGTTCAAAAGTAACTCTCGAAGCAGCGCCGAGGCCGGCAGCTCAGCGGCAAATTGTTTGAGAAGCCTCAGCGACACCTTCCGCGATCCGCGCTCAGGTTCGGAGTTTTGCATGGTTCCCCGAAAGCGGGATGTGACGGCGGTTTTTATGCGATAACACGGGATGTCCTGGAAGGGTTCAACCCCGCTTCGGCGGCATTTTCAGATTCTGAAATAGGGACTTGAACCCAAATTTATGGCGGGCCCGTCGGGATTTGAACCCGAGTCCTAAGCTCCGCAGGCTCATGTCCTATCCAGGCTAGACTACGGGCCCGTTTATCAAATTGTCGCTCGAAGTTTTAATTTAATAAGGTGCTTGAGCCCAGCCGCTTATCTTAGAACGAACGTCTAAATTCAGGCTGAAGAGTGGACATGGAAAAACCTCCAACTTTTCGAAGGTTCGGGCAAGCCCGTCTGATCGCCGAAGGCCTCAATTTTTATAGCTGATGATACCAACGAATATGGCGAGACCATGGTGAATGTGTGCACCTCTTGCAACCGAGACATCCCACAGGGGGAAATCGTGGTGAGGTTCCCCTGCCCCAGTTGTGGCGAGGTGGAGATCCTGCGCTGCGCCAAATGCAGGCGCCTGAGCAATCCCTATCGCTGTCCCAAATGTGGGTTCACCGGACCGTGAGGTATCGAGATGGCCGAGGTAGCTGTTACTCTGCAGGTTATGCCCGAGAGCGCCGAGGTTGATTTGAATCAGCTTGAGGCCCAGATCCGGCAGCGCGTCAAAGTTCACTCGGTTTCCCGGGAGCCGATAGCTTTCGGGCTGGAGGCGCTGAAAATCGTCGCCGTCGTTGAAGACGCTGCGGGTGGAACCGAGCCACTGGAGAATGAAATTTTGGGGATTCCCGGGGTAGGTAACGTTCAGGTCACCGGCATAACGAGGCTTTTGTGAGCTTTAGTCCGGTTGACAGTGGCGGCCCAGAAGGAAAGTAGATTAAGGCAGGAAGGATCATTTAGTCTTGGTTCAAGCGGGAGGGGCTGAGATCTTGTCTAAAAGCGTTGAGGAGGTTAGGGCAGAGATACCGTTTTTGCGCACGGGGATCATCTACCTCGACAACGCGGCCACCACCCCGACACCAGAACCAGTGATTGAGACGATGCTGGCCTATTATCGTGAGTTCAGCGCCAATGTCGGCCGGGGGTTGCACCGCGCCGCCAGACGAGCCACTGAGGAATTCGAGGCGGCCCGTGAAAAGATCGCCAGGGTTATCGGCGCCAAGCCCAATGAGATAATCTTCACCAAAAACACGACCGAGGCCATAAATATAGTTGCCCGCGGGCTGAACCTGGAGAGCGGGGATAAGGTGGTAACCTCGGTGTTTGAGCACCACAGCAATCTTCTACCGTGGCAGCGGCTGGAGAAGGAGCGCGGCATCAGGCTGGAGGTGGTCGGAAGCTCCAAAGAATGCCTGCTCGATCCTGCCGAGTTTGAAGCGGTGTTGGATCAAAAGACCCGCCTCATAACCACCCACCAGGTTTCCAACGCGATCGGCAGCATTCAGCCGGTTGAGGAGATCGGGAAGCTGGCCCGGGATCACGGAGTTCTCTTCCTAGTCGATGCGGCTCAATCGGTGGGTCACATGCCGGTTGACGTTCGCAGGATTGGTTGTGACTTTTTGGCGGCGCCGGGCCACAAGGGGCTGCTTGGACCGCAGGGGACGGGTTTCCTCTACGTCCGGGAGGACAGGATTGCTGAGCTCGAGCCGCTCTTGACGGGAGGGGGGATAGTGGAGAACGTTGAGCTACACAGCGCCAAATTGGTCGAGCCTCCTCAGCGATTCGACGCCGGGACGCCGAACATCCCGGGCATCATCGGCCTAGGGAGGGCCTGCGAGTATGTGCTGGATATAGGCATTGAGAGGATTGCTGAAAGGGAGAGGAAGCTCACCGAGCTTATGCTTGAGATAGGAAAAAACAGCCAGGTCGAGGTCTACGGCCCGAGGGACTTGGAGCGGCGCGGAGGGGTGGTCAGCTTCAACATCAGCGGGCTCAGTTCTCATGAGGTGGCCTCCATGCTCGATGAGCTGGCCAAGATCGCGGTGCGTTCGGGGCACCACTGTGCTCAACCGGCGCTGCGGCACCTGAGGGTTAACGGCACCGCCCGCGCTTCGGTCCACTATTTCAATCTGGAGAGCGAAATCGAGAAATTTGTTGAGGTGGTGGTGCAGATAGCAAGGGAGCTGGGGGCCTCATAGCGACCATTTCTCAGCGAGCGCCATCTTTATCTCATCGATAACTTTCAAGCGTGTCCTTTCCTCAGGCGGCGTGAATTTTTCGCCCTGCATTGCCCGGACCACGTAAACAACGCCGCTGGCAAGGGCCTCCAGGTCATAGCCTCCCTCCAGCAGAAAGACCACCCTGCCGCGGCACCACTTTTCCGCCTGATTGATCACGGTGCTGGCCAGCCAACCGTAGGCCTGAGTGGACAGGTGCAGGCCGGTCAGGGGATCGTCGAAGTGGGCGTCAAACCCGGCCGAGACGGCGAAGAAATCAGGTTGAAACTTTTCGCAAATGGGGATGAAGAGCTCCTCCATCGCCATCCAGTACTCGATATCTCCGCTGCCGGGTTGCATTGGCACGTTTACCTTCAGCCCCCTGCCCTTCCCCTCGCCGATTTCCTCGGGAAAACCGGTTCCGGGATACAGGGTCAGCGGGTGCTGGTGCAGCGACATGTAGAGCACGCTGGGATCCTCGTAGAATATTTCCTGCGTCCCGTTGCCGTGGTGGGCATCGAAGTCGAGCACAAAGATCCTCTTCAGTTTAAAGTCCAGCTTCAGACGTTCGATCATTATGGCGATGTTGTTGAAGTAGCAGAAACCCCCGCCGTGGCTTCTGCAGGCGTGGTGCCCCGGTGGCCTCACCAGGGCGAAGGCATTTTTGGCCTCACCCGACATCACCAAGTTGCCTGCCTCGATGGCACCACCAGCGGCGAGCAGCGCCAGCTCAAAGGTATTTTTTTTCGCCGGGGTGTCGCCGTCAATCGGCCTTTCAACCGCGCTCAATTTTTCCACGAGTGAGATGTAGTCCGGATCATGGACCAGCTTGATGTCCTCCCTTTTTGCCGGACGGGGATTGACCACCTTGATTTCCGGGGTATCCCAGAGATTGAACCTCTTGAGCCCGTTGACGATGGCCTTGAGACGCTCCGGCCTTTCCGGGTGACCCAATCCGGGGTTATGCTCCAGGTACTTTTCCGAGTAAACGAGCGCGGTTCTCATGGTTCACTTCCCCACAACTCTAGCTTGTTTGATAAGTAAATATCCGTTGGTCCCGCCCCAGACTTTTTCCGCAGCCACGACTTCGATCCTCTTTTTGAAGATGGGAGCGTCCAAAACGAAGCTCTCGTATTCTCCCCCCTCACCGCTTGGATTTATCCGGTACTTTTTGCACAGCTTCTCCAGTTCCTCGACAGCAGCCTCGTCGATTCTTCTGCCCAGCCAGCTTTGGTCAAATCCCTGGGCAGCCACACTGGTAATGATGGTATTAAAGCCCACCTTCACCATGTCTCGAAGAAGTTCAATCGGGTCTGAGCCCCAGAGTGGAGACAGTGAGACCAGGCCCAGCTCTTTCGCGATCAGGTCAACACGATTTTTCTGATATGAGCTGGAGATGCTCCCGCTGACGACTCCATCTATCTCCGGCTTTAATTCCTCGATGGCTTCTTTAAGATCCTTCAGCTCATCTTCCTTTTCACCGGATGTTTGCCTTATGATCTGTTTGATTCCGATTGCCTCGGCCTGGTGCCTGGTAGCGTTGATATTTACCGAGTGAAACATCCAGGAATACGGGTTTTTTGGGGCCATCGTGAGGAGATACTTCACCTCAAGACCTTTTTTAAGGGTGAGATAGGTGGCGTAGGTCGAGTCCTTTCCCCCGGTAAAGAGCACGGCAACCTTCATCCTAGCACGACCAATCAGGAGGGTTCGATTGCAACTTTAAATAGCTAGGTTCAGAGTTAATCATGGTGCCCGATTGAGGAGGCCCTGGGTCGCCATTGCTGTGCTTGTGGCCGGAATTTTTTTGATGCTGGAGGGGTCAAAGCTTTACACGGTTTCCTTGGTGACAGATCTAGTCATGCTCATCGCTGGGTTTATCCTTACCATCTCCTATCTGCCGCTGATGGGGGACTACCTGGAAAAGAGGTTTGGAGGCAACCCTGCCATAACCTATCTCCCCATCCTTGTCGCGCTGGGAGCAGGATTGCTCTGGCAGTCATTTTTTAGAGCTCTGGCTTTCATCGACAGGGCGATATTCATCGGCGTTGGTCTCGGCTTAATCGTGGCTTCGATAGTTTACCTTCGCCGCCAAATGAAATCAGGGCCAAAATAGCCAATTTACCGTCGTTAAAGTACACCCCTGCTGAAGTGCCCTGTAGTGTAACCCTTTCTTATCTTACGATCATCAAAGGGTTCAAAGTTCAATATTTTCCGGTAGATGCGGACGAATTTGTCAACGTCCTTTTCAACGTCGATGTAGAAGTATTTTATACCGGCCCTGAGGTAATCCCGGGCTTTGTTGAAGAGTCCGAGCTGCTTAGAGTTGAGTATCTCGGTAACACCGTGGTTGGACCTAACCCTGAAGCGCCGCCCCGATTCGTCGACGAGTTCCCTGACCTTTAATTTCTGCCTGCTGGTCATCAGAATTATATCACCATGGACCATCACGATGAAGCGTTTGTTTTTCAGAGAAATGGTCTCCCTGAAGTTGAGCTCGGGAGAGATGATGGGGATGCCGGGATAGCAGTTCAGATCGACATCGTTGAAGCAGTTGAAGGAGTAATCCAGGTGGATCTCAACGCCTTTTAAAAATGGTAACAGACCACGGTTGCCCACCAGCACGCCTTGAGGTTTTATCTGGCTTATTTTTTCGGCTATTTCGATCACCTGTTTGTCAGAAAGTATCCGGGGCGTGTAGACGAAGAAACGGGATTTCCTCATCGAGTCTTTAACCCGCCCGCAGTCTTCCTTGAGGACATCGTAGTAAACCACGTCGGCTCCAGCTCTATCGGCGGCGATTGCCATTTCGCTGGCGTAGGTTTTGGCGAAGATCATGATCCTTGAATTGTTTCCCACGACCTGAAAACTGGGCAACGTGATTTTTCTCCTCCTGACGCTGGGCACCACTGGCTTTATTTCATCCCCCAGTTCAAGCTTGATGTCAACGGAGGAGGTTTTGTAGACAGGGGAGCCGTCACTTGCTCCTCTGGCGCCTATCTCAACCTCATCGCCGGCGAAGGCTTGCCCGACCTCTGCGCCGTCCTTCAGTATTTTTTCCACCTTGTAGCCCCTGACATCATCATCAATCCAGATGGCCACGCCGTCACCGACTTTCAGGTCAGCCCTGAGCTTCAACCTGCCGTCCTTAAGAGTGCCCAGAAACAGCCCCCGGTTCATCGGCCTTTTTGAGTCCACGACGTTGTCGTTAAAAGCAAAGCCGGTGGTGAAACCCCGGTTAAATACTACCATGAGGTCCTCGATGTCCTTTTTCTCGATGCTGAATTTCCCTCGGTAATAGGCGTCAATGTACTTACGATAAATCCGCGCCACGGTGGCAACGTAAAGAGGTCCCCTCAACCTTCCCTCCACCTTAAGGGCGGCAACGCCGGCCTCGATAATTTCGGGAAGCTTTGGCAGAAGGCAGAGGTCCATCGTGCTCAGCGGATATTTGTTGTTGTATTTCTTCCGGCAGGGCTGGGCACAAAAGCCCCTGTTGCCGCTCCTGCCACCGGCAATTGAGGAGAAAAGGCATTGCCCGCTGTAGCTGAAGCAAAGCGCTCCATGGACAAAGACCTCGGTGGGGAATTTCTGGGATATGGCCTTTATCTCCTCATAGCGCAGCTCTCTGGCGAGAATCACCCGGTCGATGTCTTTGGGTATGGAGTAGCTGTTGGTCGTTGTCGCCTGAGTGGACAGGTGTATTTTCAGATCGGGGAAGTTTTGCCTGAGCAATGGAATAAAACAGGGATCTTGGATGATGATGGCATCGGCTCCCGCAGAATGGGCCACGTTGATCAGCTTGAAGTAGTCCTCCAACTCTTTGTTTTTAACCAAGGTGTTGAAGGCCACGTAGACTTTAACACCCCTCTCGTGGCAGTAGTTTACGGCGCTGAAGATGTTTTTCTCGTTGAAGTTTTCGGCCATCATTCTGGCGTTGAATCTGCTCAGGCCCAGGTAGACAGCATCGGCACCGTTTTTTACTGCTGCCCTTAGGCACAGCTCATCTCCCGCAGGCAGAACCAGCTCCACTCTGGACATCCAACCAACAATTGGATCTCGGCCAGTAAAAGACTTGAACCGGTTGATTATCGTCGCCTCACCAGCTATTTTAGATGAACGTAGATTGGGATTTAGGGAATTCAATGGATGTCTCGGCAGGGGTGCTGTTTGGGCTGGTGTCGATGCTTTCCTGGGGCATAGCCGACTTCTTTGCGGCTCGGGCGATAAGAAGGACAGGAGTTTTCAAAACACTCGTCTGGGGTCAAACGGTTGGTCTTCTGGTTCTGATCGTGGTGGCTTTCTTGGTCGGTTTTGCGGTCCCGTCTTTTTACATGCTGGTAATTATCTTGATCACGGGATTCCTAAACGTGGTTGCCTGTTTGTCGTTTTATCGGGGGCTGCAGGTGGGCAAGGTTTCCATAGTCAGTCCGGTTTCGGCATCCTGGGTTATGGTCACGGTTATTTTGAGCCTGGTTTTTCTCGGTGAAACTCTTAACCAGCTGCAGGCGATTGGTGTTGTTTTGACCATTACCGGAGTTCTTCTGACTTCCTTCAAATTTCGTGACCTGTTGGGGCGCAGGTCAGAAAGCCTTGCCGCCGGGGTGCAATTTGCGGTGATATCGATGGTGGCGTGGGGCGTGCACTATGTTTTCATCGATGTTCTCATAGCCGAACTCGGTTGGTTTTTGCCGGTTCTCTCGGTCAAGGCGGTAACCGTCTTCAGCTTGTTGCTTTATTCAGGTTTTGCGAATAGGAGCCTCTCTTATCCCAAAAGCGTCGTTCCGATGGTGGTGGCAATCGGACTTCTGGAGGCCACGGCTTTCACCGCTTATGGGGCGGGTGTGGCTTCGGAGTTCACGGCGATCGTGGCTCCGGTCGCGGCCACATTCCCTGTGGTCACCATAGTGCTGGCAAGGATATTTTTCAAAGAAATGGTGGAGATCAACCAGAAGATAGGCATTGGTGCAGTTTTGGCGGGGCTGGTCTTGCTGTCGATGTAAAACCGGGTGTTAACTATAAGCTTAAAAACGAAGCCAATTCACGGCCGGACAAAGCAAGCCGGTTAAAACTCCGGAATTTACTGGTGATGATCCAGTTAACTAAGTGATTGGTGTGTTTCTCTGATCTAACTTATCAGTTTCAGCTTCTTCAGGCCATCAATAATTCGGTTGGTAATCAATTCCGGTGGGGCATCAACAGAATTACAGGAGACGGTGATTACCGGTACTCTTTGTCGGTAATACTCCAGCAGAGGTGCGGTTTGTTTCTCATATACCCTGAACCTCTCCTCGATGACCTCCTCTTTGTCGTCATCTCTCTGGTAAAGTGGCCCACCGCATTTATCGCAGATGTTATCCACCTTCGGCCTCAGGACCAGGAGATTGTAGACCTCCCCGCAGTTCCGGCAGGTTCTCCTCGCCGAGAGCCTTTTCACAATGATCTCCTTGGGCACCGCCAGGTTGATGCAGGCATCTATCTTCACGATTTCGTCCAGGGCCCTGGCCTGCTCCAGCGTCCGCGGAAATCCGTCCAGAATGAAACCATTTTTGCAGTCCGGCTGGTTGATCCTTCCCTTTATCACCTCAATCACGATTTCATCCGGAACCAGCTGCCCGCTGTCCAGGTATTTCTTTATTCTCTTTCCCAGTTCAGTCCCTTCTTTAATCTCATTTCTAAAGATGTCCCCGGTTGAGATGGCCGGGATGTTTAACATTGATTTTAGCCTCGAGGTCTGGGTCCCCTTGCCCGATCCCGGTGCTCCCAGAATTATCAGTTTCATCTTCATCGCCCCGTCAAATCTGTTCGGTTCAAGAATCTATTTGAGCCCCCCTATAATAAACTGTCGTAAACTGAGGAAAGGCTCTTGAAAGTCGAGAGAGATGAGTTATTGAAGGGGGTGAGCGGATTATCGAAATAATAATTTTCATCCTGGGCCTTCTTTTGGGAATCATCCTCAGTTTTCTCTACCTGAGAGGGCGCCTGGCGGTTCAGTTGGAACGCTGGAAGTCGGAGTTTGAGGAGAGGATCAGGCAGGAAGTTCTTGAGAAAAGCCGGGCGGTGCTTAAGGGGAAGATAGGTGAACAGCTCGCCCCGCTGTTGCCCATGTTCAAGCATGAACCCGCCGACGCCAGGTTTCTGGGCTCCCCGGTGGACTACGTGGTTTTCGATGGCTACAGGGAGGGCGAACCGAAAAGGGTGGTCTTCGTCGATATTAAGACGGGTAAGAGCGCCGAGCTAACTCCCCTGCAGCGGAAGCTCAAGCAGGTGATCGAGCAGGGAAAGGTGAGCTGGGAGACGGTTCATCTGGGCGGGTTGGAAAGCGGTTGACCTACTCTATTTTGAGGTAGCTTCAAAGACCAAGCGCGGCCAAAACGCCGTCCTTTGCTCCAGCGAAGAA
>JACIWF010000038.1 GCA_014361095.1 Hadesarchaea archaeon
TACAGAATCCATGTTAAAAGATGAAAATACTAGTAAAGTTATCAACCTTGCAAAGTCAAAGGGCGCAGATCTTATTTCAATATGTTCTGCAAAGAAAGCCAATGAAATCTCAAAAGAATATTTTTTGTGGAAATCTCCCTACAACTACCTGGAAGATGCTGAAAGTGTAATTATTTTGGCTCTGAGAAACGTTGATCCAGTGCTGAAAACTCCTGGCATAATGGTTTCAAGACAAAATATAATGATGAATATTCTACTGAACGAAATTAGTTACTGGACAGGTAGATGTCTTCAAGACTTAGGTTATGACGCGATCCCCGTCTATGAAATTTTTTCATCAGAGGCGACTTCAAGTTCTCCGGTTGCTCACCATACTGAAGTACAACAAGAATCTGGAATACCACTTAGAGTTTTAGCACAGGAGGGCGGTATGGGTAGTATTGGCATAAGCGCTTGCCTTATAACACCAGAATATGGTGCAAGAGTCAGATTAGGCGGTGTGGTTACAAACGCAGTTTTAGAAACCGGACGGCCGTTAAGCATGAACCTATGCGGGGAATATAGGAAAATTTTTAAATGTTCACGATGCATTGAAGCCTGCGAAGTTAACGCTATCAAACCAAATGGGTATGTAGATTTTGGCTCATGTTGGTCGTTTAATAAAGTATTTAAAGCAAGGCATGGTTACAGCGGTTGTAACACTTGTCAGTATGTTTGTCCTATTGGATATCATACAAATAAACTAAAATCAGTTCCAATTTTGCCCAAGTGGCTACACAAACCCGTTTTTAAAAAGTAGCTGTAGCAGTAGGATTATCATGGGCGAAGCCGTCAACAGCGGGCTTGTCAAAACAGTTTGTCGAATCTGCCCTGCTGAGTGTGGAGTAGATGTTCACACAGAAGGTGGTAAGATTGTTAAAGTGGAGGGGATGAAGGAACACCCGGTTAACCGGGGCGAAATTTGTCCCAAGGCAGAGGCCGCGGTGGACTACGTGTATGCTCCGGATCGCCTCAAATATCCTCTGAAAAGGGACGGTGATTCTTGGAAAAGAATTTCTTGGGAAGAGGCGCTTGACATTATTGCCAAGGAGTTGACTAGAATCAAGAAGGAATACGGAAGCAGGGCTTTGGCAGTCTATCTAGGACAGGGCATTGATTATTATGAGAATAAGTGGTATGCGCGCAGGTTTTGCGATGTTTATGGTACTCCCGGGTATTATTCTGTCGACAGCATGTGCTTCAGGGCCAAAGTGATAGGTCACAGGCTTACTTATGGTGTAATGAGTGTGTCCGATTATGAGAATTCTAAGTGCATCCTGATGTGGGGGCGCAATGAGTACAATGCTTACCCACCCCAAGCTAAAAAGGTGCTCAAGGCCATGGACAACGGAGCCAAGCTGATCGTTGTGGATCCGGTTCGAACCTTTTTTGCAAAAAAGGCCGAGATTCACCTGAGGCCAAGGCCCGGGACTGATTGTGCTCTGGCCCTAGCCATGTTGAATGTCATAATCTCCGAAGAACTTTATGACAAAGAGTTCGTGGAAAAATGGACGGTTGGTTTTGAAAAGCTGGCCGAACATGTCAAGAAGTATTCGCCCGAAAAAGTTGAGGAAATTACCTGGGTCAAAGCCGATGATATAGTTCGGGCAGCTAGGACCTACGCTTCGATTAAACCCGCCTGCATAACTCAGGGCAACTCTACAATTCTTCAAACAAACGGAGTACAGACGTCCCGCGCCCTCGCCATAATGATGGCGATAACCGGAAACCTCGATGTCCCTGGCGGGAACACGTATTCTCCGAGATTAAGGCTGACTAATTTAGGGTTACCGAATATGGTGAATGAAAAACCCTTCGGTGCTGTTGAACACCCCATACATTACGATCAAACTAGGGAAGGACAGGCAATGGTCCTAATTGATAAACTGATAAATGGCGATCCCTATCAGATCAGAGCTTTGATCGTCTCTGGAGGCAATCCGGTAGTTCAATGGCCCAATTATAACAAGGTCAAGGCTGCCTTAGAGAGGCTTGACTTCCTTGTGGTCATGGATGTGTTTATGACTGCCACCGCCGAATTCGCCGACATCGTTCTCCCAGCCGCAACGTTTCTGGAGAAGACCGAATTGCTCGACTTTGGCGCCGTAATGGGAATTCCCTATGTCATGCTGCGGAAGAAAGTGGTGGAACCAGTTGGCGAGGCTTGGCCCGACTGGAAGTTTTGGTTTGAGCTGGGTAAGAAAATGGGTTATGGCGAATATTTCCCCTGGAGCGACGTTCGGGAGGCTCACGAGGTTCTGTTAAAGCCCACCGGTTTTTCAGTCAGGGCGCTTGAGGAGCTACCCGGTGGATTTTACTACGATTGCCAGAGATACCGGAAGTACCTAGAAGCCGGATTTCCGACGCCATCCAAAAAGGTCGAGCTTTATTCTGAGACCCTCCAGAAATATGGTTACGATCCATTGCCAACTTATGTCGAACCAAAGGAGAGTCCTGTGAGCGATCCGGAGCTGGCTAAGAAATATCCGCTGATCTTGACTACCGGCTCTCGGGTTTTGGAGTACACCCATTCACAGCTGCGAAACATACCTGCGCTGCGGGAAAAGGTTCCAGAACCCTTGGCTGAGATCCATCCGGAAACCGCGAAGAGATATGGCATCGTTGATGGAGAGATGATTGTGGTTAAAACAAAGAGAGGGTGCATCAGGATCAAGGCAAAGCTCACTGAGGACATGCACCCAATGGTCGTCCATGTGCAGCACGGATGGAAGGAAGCCAATGCCAACGTTTTAACGAGCGGGGAGGACAGGGACCCGATATCCGGATTTCCACCGATAAAGTCCTTGTTGTGTGAAATAGATAGATTAAAATAAGTGTTATCACATGACAAAAGATTTAGAAACAGAATTAAACTCACGAGACTTGTTTATGTTGTTTCGAAATTCAATAGTAGCTGGCGATGTGGATAAAACAATAAATACTACAAAAAAATTGCTAACAATGGGCGTTACACCCAATAAGATTTTAGATTTAGTTAGTGAGGCTATGGATGAGGTAGGATATCGTTTCGAGTCAAATATATATTTTGTTAGCGACGTTTTACTGTCTGCCGATGCCGTTAATTCTTGTTTGGAAATAGTCAAGCCTTATTTTATTTCTTCTGAAAAGAGCGATATTAAAATAGTAATTGGCACTATCCAAGGAGATATCCACTGTTTGGGTAAGAATATTGTTAAAACTTTTTTAATGGCAAAAGGATATTCAGTTCTTGATTTGGGTGAAGATGTACCTCCTGAGAAATTTGTAACAGAGGCAAAAAACTTTGGCGCTGAAGTGATAGCCATTTCATCTCTTATGACAACTACTAGGAACTTCATTGAGAATGTAATTAAAATTGTTAGAGAGAATTTCAAAGAAAAAGCGCCTAAAATAGTTATAGGTGGTGCATCCGTTACACAAGAGTTTTCTGACAAAATTGGGGCTGATAAGTATTGTAAAGGACCGGAAGACATGCATAAGTATCTGAAGCTGGCTTTAAGGTGACAACAATGATGACAAGTAAAGAAAGAGTTGAATCAGTTATGGCCGGTGAAATTCCAGATTTTGTGCCTGTTGAGCCTGGAGTTACTTTAGAACCAAACTTCGTTATGAAATACATTGGTGAAGACGTTGATCAGTATTTTAGGAACAGCAAAAAATGTTTCATGGCAATCAAAAAAATTTATAAAGATTTTAATTTTGACATGATTTTAGCAGGTTTTTCTGCGTTAATATATCCTGAATTATTTGGTGGCAAAGTTTGCTATAAGAAAAACAAAATGCCCCACGTTGAGAAACCGGTATTCAAAGGGATTGAAGAAGTAGAAAAAGCGGAAATAAAAAGTCCTGATGAGGTCCCAGTTTTTAAATCTGTGTTAGAGAGCTTAAAAATGTTAGTTGATGATATCGGCAATGAGGTTGCTGTAAGTGGCTGCACTTCAGGTACGTTTAGTGTTGCTTCACAATTGGTCGGTGTGGAGCGCTTTCTCAAGAGTTTGAGGACTGATTTAGAATTCGTGTCAAAAGTAACAAAAATATCTGGAGAAGCAATAGTTGAAGTTGGTAAAAAAATTATAGATGTAGGGGTTAAATATATTTACTATCCGGACGCGATATCTTCGGGTTCTATATTATCACCTTCGCAATACGAACAGGTTGCTAAGCCCCTGCATTCTATGTTTTTTAAAAAGATGAAAGAAGCAGGCGATGTTTATACAATTTATCATCCTTGTGGCAGCGAATATCCGCTACTTTGCGAGATAAAAAATATAAATAATGTTGATGTTTTTCATTTCTCAGAAAATGTTGATTTCTCAGTTTTAAGAAAAATTTTTGGGCCGACCAAAGTACTTATGGGTGGGGTCGACATTAAACGCACTTTGTGTCTAGGTAACAGTGCTGAGATTGAGACTGAGGTTAGAAAAGTGATAACAGGTGCTGGAAAATATGGAAGACTGATATTGGCCCCAGGCTGTTCAGGTGAAATACCAATAAACAATCTTAGATCTTTTATTGAAATTTCAAGGAAACTGGGAAAATATCCTGTGGTGGTTTGAAATAAAAACACTTTTAGTGCCGGACGAGCTCTGAAAGTTCCTGAGGCTCTTCGGGTTCACGTTAAAATTCGTGGGACTCAACTACTTCAATGGGCCCGGCCATGTTTGAGCTCCCCCCATAGCCGATCTCCGTCAACAATAGCTCGTCTGATCTAAAGTCAAACAAAACGCTTTTATTTACTGACGTGGGACTTTCACCCATGAGCGAAGAAATCTCAGGAAACATTGGACATGTTGAATTTAACTATCCAAAAAAGTATATATTTGGACCGAACGCGGTTGACAATATTTGCCGCGAAGTTGAGCCCTTTGCGCCAAAGGGTTCAAAGATTATGGTTGTGACCGACAAGAACCTGATGAACATAGGTCTGGTAAATAGAATTCTGAAGCCTCTCGAGGAAGAAAATTACACGCTGACCATTTATGACCAGGCCTCGCAGGAACCCACCATGAAGATGGTGGAAACAGTAGCGGAAAAGGCCAGGGCTGAAAAACCGGCCCTAGTTATCGGCTTTGGAGGCGGCAGCGCTCTGGATATGGCCAAATTCGCCTCCGCTGCAGTCACCAACCCGGGACCGATGAAGGATTACATCACCTACCTTCAGGACAGCATAAAAGTGCCACCGGTTCCCAAGATACTCATCCCCACCACAGCTGGAACCGGCAGCGAGGCCTCTGGCTACGCGGTGGTGATTGAGGAGAAGGGCTACAAAGGGTTTGTGATGAGCCCGAAAATTGTCTCGGAAGTGGCCATTGTGGACCCGACCCTGTCACAGTCAATGCCGCCGAAACTTACCGCCCACACTGGACTTGATGCCCTCTCCCATGGGCTTGAGGCCGTCCTTTCCTTCACCGCCAACATGTTCTCAGACACCTACGCCTACCGGGCCGTGGAACTTGCCGCCAGATACCTGAGAAGGGCCTACCACCATGGAAAAGACCTGGTCGCAAGATCGGCTATGGCCTTGGCGGCTACCTATGGTGGAATCGCGATAACCACGCCCGCCGCAGTTAACATCGGCCACTGTCTTGGAGAGACCATCGGCCCCCGTTACAATATACCTCATGGAGCCGCCTGCGGCTTGGTTCTACCCTACATCACCAAGTTCAACATTGCTGCCTGGCCGGAGAGAGTCGCCTCGCTGGCAAAATTCTTCACCGACGAGCCGGCCAGGGATGTGAGAAAAAGGGCGCTCCAGGTGGCTGAGGGTCTCAAGGAGCTGCTTCTGGACCTCAACATGCCCATCAGCCTGAAAGAGCTAAATGTCCCACGTGAATACTTGGACGAACTGGCCGTTTTCATCGCCAAAGAACAGCAGTACAACTATGGGCTGCCCGACATCAACCCTGCGGTAATTACGCTGGAGAACACCAAGCAGTTGCTAAAGGACATCTGGGAAGGAAATATCTGATAATTAGAAGAAACCTCAGATTTTCTTAGCCTCTAGCGCGGCCGAAGGGCACCACTTTACACACTCAGGGTCCCCACCACAAAGATCGCAAATCAGCGGTTTTCTGGTCCTTTCATCCATCCTTACCGCCGAGTAGGGGCAGCTTTCCACACACAGGCCGCAGCCCGTGCAGACCTCCCTATCCAGGACAATCGCATTGGTGGCCTCGTCCTTTCTCAGCGCCCCAACCGGACAGGCTTTCACGCAGGCTTGCTCAAGACACTGGATGCAGGCCACTGGGTACATTACCGTCCGGGGATTGCTAACCGTGACCTGAATCCGCGACAGATCCGGGTTAAACGCTCCGGTCTTTTTAAAGGAGCAGGCCAGCTCACACACCCTGCAGCCAACGCATTTTTCCGGGTGAATTTCCAGCTTGACCGGCATGGGAACTACCTCACAAGAACTCCTCGAGACCCAGCTCCGCCAGCTTCTCTCTGGTCGGCACTCCATTTGAGTCCCATTTTCTCAGCCTGTAATAATCGTCAAGCATCCGGTTCAGATCGCTGGAACTGACCATGTGTCCCTTCGCCGGCCCGGATGGCAGCGGTTCCTCCTTGAACCGTCGGGGCAGGTCGTCATCTTTGCGCGTAAAGCCCTCGCGGACATTAAACATCCGGGTCAGGTTCCAAACGCGCTCACCGATCCTCAAAAACTCATCAGCGTTAATTTCCCAGCCTGTCGCCGCCGAGAGCAGCTGCGCCGAGTGCTCCGGCGTGAGCCCGGTTCGGCTGAAATCGCAGCCGACCAACGTGTCGACCGCGGCAAACCAGTCCTGCTCCCACTTTACTATCTCGGCTTTTCCCTCCAGAGACAGGCGCTCCACCGGCCCTGAAGGTCCGGGTATTCCCTCAACCTCATACCCCACCGGCCAGCCCCTCTCGTGGCAACCGCCCCTGTCTGCAGTTGCCAGGGCCAGCCCCATTCCCGGAGAACCTCGCGGCGGCCAAGCCGGTGTCTCCAAGCCCTTGATGTGGATGGCGAAATCCTTGGCTCTTCCTCCGACCTTCTCCGCGACCTGCTTCACACCTTCCGCCAGCAGATCACCAACACCTTCACGATGAGCTATCATCCTGATCAGCTTGAGCACCGCCTCACCGTTGCCAAATCTCAGCTTCAGCGCTTCCAGCTCTGGCGGTTTCCAAATGCCTCTCTCAAACAGCTCCATGGCAAAGCCTATCACGCCGCCTGCGGTGATGGTGTCCAGACCAAGCTCATCGCAGAGGTGATTGGCATAGGCGACCACCTCTGGGTCGGTGATGCCGCAGTTGGCGCCCAACAGCCCTGTGGTCTCATATTCTATGCCATCCAGCACCGTGCCGCTGTAGGGGCCCTTTCTGATGACCGAGATAGCTGAACAGATTATCGGACAAGAGTAACAGGCTGCTCTTCTCAGCCAGAGCAGTTTACTCTGTGAAAGTCCTGAGAGCCTCTCACCGTTCTCGATGTGGCCGTCCTGGAAGTTCTTGGTCGGGAATAACCCCTGCATGTTGGAGAACTCAACCGACCCTGCCGTGCCATATCTGCTCCAGACTGCCTGCACGGCTTCGCTTTCGATTAAAATGCGGTGGAACTTTTTCGCTGTTTCGAAGAACTCTTGAGGTTTCGCCACTTCAACAGAGCCGGTGCCGCGGATGGCAACGGCTTTGAGGTTCTTTGAGCCCATCACCGCCCCTAGGCCACCCCGTCCCGCCTGTCTTTTAACATCACAATCGATCAGGGCAAACCTCGCCTTTTTCTCGCCAGCGGGACCGATGCAGGCTACCTTGGCCAAAGAATCTCCCAGCTCCCTTTTAATGGAAACGTTGGTCTGGGTGGTATCCTGGCCCTTCAAGGCGGTGGCATCCTTTACCTCAACATGGTCGTCATTGATCCAAAGATAGCTCAATTTCTCCGCCTTTCCCTTTACCACTAGAGCATCATAACCAGCGTATTTCAGCTCCTGGATGAAATGGCCGCCGAAATAGGAATCAGAAAAAGTTCCCGTCAGCGGGGACTTGGCACAGACCAGGCCCCTCTGAGATGGGGCTATGGTGCCAGTCAGTGGGCCAGTCGCAAAAATCAACACATTCTCTTCGTCAAAGGGATCGGTGCCCGGCTTCACCATTTTGTATAACAACCAAGCCGCCAGCCCCTTACCACCCACAAGCTTTCTAGCCACATTTGCTTCCAGCGGATGCCTGACAACATCGCCGCTGGACAAATCGACCTCCAGAATCTTCCCGCGATAGCAGGGAGCCGGGGACACTTTAATCACTCGGCTTCAATATCTTGAACTTCTCAGGCTGCGGCTTCGTGGCCAAGGAAACTAACACAAAGGCGATCGCTGACAGGAGGATACCGACGGGCAGGTAAAACGGATACTCCGGCCAAGGCCTAGGCACCTCTACGCCGAAGAGATCGCCGACATAGTTGTAGAAGGCAAAGACGGCGCCGACAATCATTCCGGCAATGGCTCCGGGCTCATTGGCCCGCTTCCAGATGAACCCGCCTATCAACGGAGCCAGGCATCCGCAGGCCAGAATATCGGCACCCAGCCACAGCACCCACAGCATGTCAGGGAGCGTAACTCCCACACCGAAGGCCAAGATGGTTATAATAGTGGTGGCAATCAACCCCACCACGAACAATCCTCGACTGGTGGCTTTCTTGTTAACATACCTGTGATAGATATCCTCAGTCAACAACAAAGCACCTGAGTTTATGGCGGTGTCGGCGGAGGACATCACCGTAGCCAAAATTCCAGCCAAAACAAAGCCAAACAATATTGGCGGAAACACCGCTTGAGCCAGAGAGGGCAAAACCCCAACACCATCCAATCCCGGCACCAGTTTAGCGGCCGCCATGCCACCAAGGGTATAAATAAAGTACAACGGAATGAAAAGAATTGCCGCCACCAAGAAAGCCTTCATTGCCACCTTGGGGTTCCTACTGCCCAGAATCCTCTGCCACATATCCGCCTCCAAGAACCAAGCCAAGGAGAAAGATATGGCGTAGGCAATGTTATATCTAAAGTTGTCAAAAAAGTCCAGGTAACCCGGCACGCCCAGTTCCTGAGGAAGTAGGGCAATGGCTCCAAATCCACCGATTGAACTCAGGGCGATAAAGCTCACCGCAATACACACGACGTTGAGAAAAATGAACTGAAAGATATCAGTGTATATAACTGCTCTGAACCCGCCGATAACTGTATAAAGGTAAACGATTAGCGTGATCGCCAATATTCCAAGTATATACGGCATGCCAAGTGCCACCGACAGGGACTCGCCGCCGCCGATAAGCTCGGATGCCGCCCAAGTCATCATGTACCAGATACCAATTACTGCCAGAATTACCCTGACCCTCGGACCATAGCGCCATTCGAAGATTTGTGGCTGAGAAATCGCGTTTGTTTTCCTGATCCTATAGGCCAAGACGGCAACGACAGCGGTGGCAAAAACAGTTGGAAAGCCCATGATCCACCAAGTGCTCACACCGCCCGTGTAGGCAGCATTATAAGAAATCAGCGCTGAAATTCCCGTCCACGAGGCTCCAACCGTGCAGACCAGAGCCCAGAATCCCAACTCACGAGAAGCCAAAAAGTATTCCTCTTCGGTGTGTCTATTCTTGGCTTTGATGTAACTGTATAAACCTAGGGCAATCAGAATCACGCCATATCCTACGAGGCCGACCAGAACCTCTCCGTCTATGGTATCATCCTCACTTACGTGTTCTGCATTTTTTCATCATGTTTATTTAAATACTTTGTGGTGCGGTTCTCAAGCTTAATTATCGTTATAGCTTTCTTCGGATCTGTACTTTATCCAAACCTGAAACCGGCGGACCGAGTGGTTCCAAAGATACTCATCGAACTTTTACCTTATCCGGTAGCCATTCTTTTATCCGTAGGCTTATTGGGCGCTATGATGTCCACCGTCGACTCAATCGTGATCTTGGGAGGATCTGCAATAACATACGATATTCAACCCCAAAGGAAAGAAAAACTGTTTTCAGTAATAGGCACTGCTGTGGTGGGGATTGTAGCTTTAGTTTTGTCGTTTAGCCCGCCCGGTTTCATCTTGCAAATGGTTGGTTGGTCAACAGGTATTTTCGCCAGTGCTTGGTTAATGTTAACTATTGGTGTGCTTTACTGGAAAAGAATGACAAAAGCTGGCGCACTTACAGAGCTAATTGTTGCTCCCATAGTTATGCTCGTATACGTAGCATTAAACCTACCATATGGCTTCCAAGGATCAATTGCAGTTTCTCTGTTAGTTGCTACGGTGTGTGCCATTATCGTTTCGTTATTAACTAAAAGTGTAGACGAAAAAGTTCTTGAGAAATTCTTTTCTTAGTTTCAGAGGGTAATAAAATGG
>JACIWF010000039.1 GCA_014361095.1 Hadesarchaea archaeon
TGATCCAGCCTTCAGAAGACAAGGTATAGGAACTTTGCTTATGAAAGAAATCATCGATCGTTTCAAGAAAAAGGAAGTTAAAACAGTTCGTCTTGAGGTGAGGAAAAGTAACCTTGGAGCCCAGCTTTTCTATAAAAAATTGGGATTTTTGGAGAGGGGTGAAATGCCCCTTTACTATGAGGATGGCGAGTCAGCTATCGCGATGGAGCTATCTCTGGAGTAGCTACCTTTGGTATCTGATTTTGCGAAGGTCATCTAGGGTCAGTACCTGTAGGTTTTTAGGTGTTGACTCCACTCTAGATCTCATCCCGATTAAGTACTGAACCCCTCTTTCTGCAGCCAGCTCAGCAAGTTCTTGTGTGATCACGCCGTCGAAGATAACTGCCTTCACATTTTGGACTTTTGAAATTTTCTCCTTAAGCTCCCTTACTTGGACTTCCTCAATTAGTTCAAGTTTTTCGTTGAGCAACTGCGCTTTGAGAGTGCCGCGCAGCCTGTTGATCATTTGTTCAAGTTCTTGCAGTTCGTTGGTTTCTGTTTTAGTCGGTTGAGCAACAGCTGGTTTCGGTCTGTATTCAGTGGCTGCGACCTCCACAGGAACCTTGTTTCTGAGTGCCTTGATTATTTCCTTTTTAGATAGCTCCTCCACGCTCCTACCAGGGGGTGGGCGAGCAACGAAGTCTATTTCTGCGACTTGAAGCAATTCTTTCAGGATCAGATCTCCACCTCGATCGCTGTCCACAAATGCGGTTGCGGTTTTGTCTTTAGTAAGCTCTATCACTGCCTTAGGTACACTGGTGCCTTCTATGGCGATGGCGTTTCTAATGCCGGCTCTCAACAGGTTGAGAACATCGGCTCGACCTTCCACGATTATGATGGCGTCGGAGTCCTTAACTCCTGGTCCTGCAGGCAGTCCTTCGTATTCAGATATTTCTTCGATCCTTACGGATTCCATCACCCTTTCCGTTATTTCTTGAGTTTCGGTGGCAGATTCCTCAAAGGCGCCTAGAAGTTCTTTGGCCCTTTCCACAACGAATTTTCTCTTGATGTCTCTGACGTCTTCTATGCGCTCCACTTTTATTGTCGCTTCGCAGGGACCAACTCGATCGATTGTTTCCAAAGATGCAGCGATTATGGCCGTTTCCACTCTGTCAAGGCTAGAAGGGATGGTTATTGTGCCAGTTGACTTTCCCTGACTAGAGGTGATTTCTACTTTGATTCTTCCAATTCTTCCACTCTTCAATAGCTCTCTAAGATCGAGCTCGCTTCCGAGCAGACCTTCAGTCTGCCCAAATATAGCGCCCACAACATCTGGGCGCTCGACCACGCCATTGGCTTCTATTCTGGCGTGGATAAGATATTTGGTCGTACCACTATCCTCACGCATATTTGCGCCCTCCTTTTTGCCGAGCTTTTCGGCCACTAAATCTTGCAAACTCTTTTCTTCCACGGGCAACAGCCCTCGATGGGCCAGAATTAGCTTGATTGTGATTCTGGCTTGATTTGATGATAATAAAAATGTACTGCTTATCTTAAAAAGCTGACGCTTAGCTCCCTGCTGACGACAAAAGTTTTACCTCAAAAACGGCTTATGCCTTGAATGTATAGTATTCCAAGTATTGCCAGCAACACGATTAGGCTTGCCAGAAATACCCCGATGGCTATTGCCAGCGAGGAGGTTCTGCGATCGAAGCCGGCGATGTAGGCTATAAGAACTCCGCTGTAAGCACCGGTTCCCGGAAATGGCACGCTCACGAAAAGGGCAAGTCCTATCAGGCTTAAACTCTGGTACTTCTGCGCCCGTTTAACCGAGATTTGGAACAACCTGTTAATTAGCTTTGATTTACGCCTGATCGGGGGCACGATTGTGTCGAGCAGAAGGTAGGCAATTGGTATGGCCAGCAAATTGAGAATGAAACAGAGGACGAAGATTACAATCGGAGGTAGTCCCGGATTATAAAATGTGGCCAGCGGTAATGAGAGGCGCACCTCTAAAAATGGCACTAGCGAGATGAGAAAGGACAACCATTCCATCATTTAGTGCCCTACATTCAGTTAGGCTCTGAAAATAAATCACTTGGGAAAGCCAGGTGTAATTTTTTAACGCTTTTTATTGTTTCCGTTGAATTGTAGTTCGATCTTCATGAGTTACAAACTCGTGGCCTTTGACATGGATGGAACCCTGATATTGGAGGAAAGCTGCTGGAGGATAATTCACCAGAGGTTCGGCACCAGTGAGGCCGCACATAAAAACTTGATGGCATACGATTCCGGAAAGATTGATTATGAGGAGTTCATGCGTCGTGACATAGCTCTATGGCGGCCAGCTCCAACTATTGATGAAATTGGAAAAATTTTATCCCATTACACCCTTGCCCCCAACGTGAAGAAAGTGGTCAAGCAGATTGTTCACAGAGGTTTTCAGACGGCGATCATTACTGGAGGTCTTGATATCTTGGCAAGCAAAGTCGCTCGGGAGCTTGGCATCCCTCAAGTTATCGCCAATGGTCTTGTGGTGGACAGATCAGGCCGTCTTACTGGTGAGGGTATCTTGAGGGTTGAACCTAGACAGAAGGATAAAAATTTGGTTCAGCTGGCGAAAGATTTAGGAATATCCCTTGAAGAGTGCGTGGCGGTGGGGGATGGCGAATATGATGTCAATTTTTTAAAAAAGGCAGGTCTGGCGGTTGCGGTGGGAAGAAATCCTAGGCTTGTCCGGGTTGCTGATCTCGTTATAGATGATTTTAGTCAATTCCCGAGGCTGTTGGACTACCTAAGGTGAATCAAGTGCAGCTTAAACGTTTTTAAAGGAAAAGTACACATGGGCACGTTTTATGGTCAATGACGAAAAGCCGGCGAAATATGAAGTTCCGAGCTGGGAATATATTCATGAGCTCTGTGTAGAACTAGCTGAGCAGATAAAAAGAAGCAAGTATGCTCCTGATCTCATCGTCGCAGTTTCCCGTGGCGGTTGGATACCGGGAAGGTTGATTTTGGATTACTTGGGTGGGCCAGATATCGCCACAATAAAAGTGGAACATTATGTGGATTTTTACAAAACACGAGATAAACCAGAGATAACCCAGCCACTTGCCGTGAACGTTAAGGGCAAAAGGATATTGCTCATCGATGATATTGCCGACACCGGCAAAAGCTTGAGGGCCGCCGTGGAATATCTCAGGCACCAAGGGGCAAAAGATGTTAAAATAGCCACCCTTTATTTCAAGCCATGGTCTACGGTGGTGCCGGACTTTTACGTGCGAAAAACGGATGCCTGGGTGTGCTTTCCTCATGAAACTTATGAATCGATTGATAAAATGCACTTCAAACTGAAAAAAGAGGGCTGGAGTCGGGGGGAGATAGCGAAAAAGTTGGTTGAGCTGGGCATAAGGCCGTATCACGTAGAAAAATATCTATCGAAAAAAGGCCGCAAAAGAGTTTAGTTTTCTACCTCTTCCTTTCCCTTTGCAGAAAAGTTGCCAGCCCTTCCACGTCCTTCACGCTTCTGCGAACCAATGGTTTCAGCCTGTCCCTGAATTCAGTTATTGGCTCGACTCCCAGCCTTTTTGCATGTTTGATGATAAATCTTGCCAGTTCATCACCTGCTTTGTCGAAATCGGTTAGTATTATTATCTCTCTCATGCCTGAAAGCCCTTCGACAAAGTTCAGCAGAGTGTTCCCGTTCGATATCCTGCGGAAGCATCCACTTATCCCGAGTACCTTCAGCGCTTTTTCATCCGCTTTCCCCTCGACGATTATCGGGACACCGTCTGAGGCCAGCCTGTTTAACTCGGAGAGCAGCTCGCCAATCTGCTCGAGGGCTTCATCCGTTAGCAAGTTCATCACTTTTTATTCAGGACCTCTGTCGCCGATCCAGAGACCCTTTCGCAGACATCTGGTGCAGACACCGATATCGCTGACAAAGTCACGGGAGCAAACAGTGGCTCCACATATGCCACAGCGGTGCACGTCGTAGCTTGTTCTGCCGCATATTGCGCAGGTACTGGCTATTCTTCCCATGGTCCATCAGATAAACTTCAAATAACTAAGATTAAAAGTTTGCATCTAAGAGTTAATTCTTGGCTGAGTTCTATCTTTTGTGATAACATTTGGCTGAGAATGAGTCGTGGGCTTACTTCGGTTTTCAATACCATGGGCAGGCACATCGGTGTAGATGATCGGAATATTAGTCAAACCAAAGAAATCTCAGGGAAAGTGTCAAAACTACTCGGGAAAAATCCCAATATTATTCACACAGCGATTCAGCCGGAGTCCGGCGCCTGCGAGGAAAAATTTAACTGTTCCTTATAAGGGGAAATTAAAAATATTTTTTATATCTCCTCAACCAGTGTGGCACCGAATTTTTCTATCACTTTTTTGGCCAACTGTGCTCCAAGGAGTCCAGATTCTTTGATGGACTTGCCCCTGCTGAGGCCGAACAAAAATCCCGCCGCGTAGAAGTCACCAGCACCTGTGGTGTCTACAACGTTCGCAGGAAAAGCCGGTATATGAAATTCTTCTCCTTTTGTAAATATCGATGAACCCATTTCCCCTTTCTTCAAGCAAACGATGTCTATCTCCTCAGCGAGCTCTTTAGCGGCTCTGTCGTCTTTCGAACCGGTCAGCGCTTTAAGTTCCTCCTCGTTGGTGAACAGCACATCGGCGTGGGTGAGTATTCTCCATAAACGATCTTTCTTTTCTTCAACCAGAGGCGGGCTCTCAAGTGAGATGGAAATGCGGACATCGTTTCCCTCGGCCGCATCCATGGCATCTCTGGCGCTTCTGGACACGGCACCATCGGTGAAAAGAGTGATTGATGTCAGGTAAAGAAAATTTGATTTTTTTATCCCCGTGGCAGGATATCCGCTGTAGTCCTTACCGTTGCCAAGGTCAACGGCGAAGGTCCTTTGACCGTCTCGTGTGATCAGGGCGATTATCTTTCCGGTTCTACCCGGACCTTTCTCAAGAAAAGAGGCTATCCCTTGTTTGCGGAGGGATTCTTCAAAGATTTTCCCATCAGTATCCACGGCGATTCTCCCGGCATAGGCGGACCTGCCACCAAGATGAGCCACGCCTTCGCAGGTGTTGCGGGCGTTATCCCCGGGAAAGCAGGCGAATATTGAGTCGGCCAACTTTGCTTGAATTTCATCAAGCTTTTCTCGCGAGACAAAGTTGGAGGCGCCCTTGATCAGACCATTTTTTTCGAGAAACCTGTCCGTGGTTCTGCAGAAGTAGTCCACAAGGGCCGTGCCAATTCCAAAGACATCATAATTAGACATGGGAACTACCCTAGTAGGGCCTTTCCTTCAGCTTGAGCTTATGTCCTATGAAATTTGTCCCCAAGTGTATCGGCGGCGTTATTACTAGGATGATTAAAATCACCTCCCATGGGGGGACGGATACCGGGCTGGCGAACAATAAAGCTAGGACGACAAAACCGAGTTGATCCAGCACCGGCGCGGCGGAACCTCGTTCTAAATTAACTCTTCTTTTGATGAAGCTACCCAGAAGGTCGCCCATCAGCGCCCCCAAGGCGAGCAAGAATCCAAGCACCGAGTAGAAGTGGAGCTGACCTGTGGCCAATCCCTGCAAAACACCGAGGATGAATCCTGCGATGAGTCCGGAGATAAAGCCTCGTATTGTTTTACCTGGTCCGAAGATGGGGCGTCCGTCGATGAAAACACGCCCGCCGTCAATGGGTCTCCCGCCGCCGAGGACCACCGGTGTGGCGTTGGCGACGTAGGCAGGCAGAATAAACCAGAGCCCCGTTGCCAAAAGTTGAATCAACTCAGCCCACACACTAACTCACCTTTGAGTCCTTCCACAGGTATTCGAAATATTCCTTGGCAAATCTAGCCAGCCCAATTTCATCCGACCATATTCCTAAGAGTTCACTCCCGCTTCCTAAAATGAGTAGCACCTCTCGCCCATCCACGACGACGCCACCACCGAAGAGGTTTTCCCTTCTCCTGATTTCTAACTTTCGCGGCAGCTCCAAGCCGCGCAGCTTCAGCTTCTCTGGCATCAAAATCCTGATGGAGATATTTTTTGTTTCCAAGAGTGAAAGATAAGGTATCAGGTCCGAGATCTCCTGCGGGACATTCGGCAGCGAGAGCAGAACCTCAATTCCGGCGCGGGTGAGCATCTCTCCAATTTTATTGAGGATGTTTTTTCCGCCGCGGATTACCCAGACGTCCGGTCGTTTTGCCTCCGCCTTTTTGGAGTATAGAGGTTCAAGTTCCTTTAGCAGAGCTTCCCCTGCTTCTTTGAGCCTTTTCTCTTCCTCGGTCGTTATGATCTTCACAACCTCAGCCGGATCCCTAGGCCGGTAGCGGCTTGGTCTACTCGCTTGGGCTTCCACCCATCCGCGCCCCTCCAGTCTGGACAGGATATCATAGATTCTTGAGTAAGGCACGTTGGCCAGTTTGCTCAGTTCTCCAGCGGTTGAGGGACCATTTAAGACCAAGGCACAATAAGTCCTAGCTTCGTATTCAGTCAAGCCGAACTCCCGCAGGAGCCTATGGGCTTTCTCCATAGCACCACTTTTCATATTGAGAGAAGTTTGGCAAGGCTTAAAAGTTACCCCTTTTAGTGGTAAATTGGTGGCAATGAAGGAGTTGGCTAAGACCGAGTCCGTCTGTCCTCAATGTCTGAGGATTCTCCCCGCTGAAATCTTCGAGCGCGACGGGAAAGTTTGGATCAGGAAGGAATGCCAGGAACACGGCGTTTTTGAGGATCTCTACTTTGGTTCTTATGAATGGTATCAGCGCGCACAGGCCTTCGCTCGTGACGGCCGAGGGGTGCTGAATCCACAGGTCACTAAGGAAAAACCTGTTTGTCCCTTGGATTGCGGTTTGTGCAAGATGCATATGAGCCACACCGCATTGGCCAATATTGTGCTTACCAATCGTTGCGATCTTTCCTGCTGGTACTGCTTTTTTTATTCAGGCAGGGTGGGCTATGTCTATGAACCTACTTTTGATGAGATAGAGGAAATGGTTAAGACTTTGAAGTCGGAACAGCCGGTGCCGTGTAACGCAGTTCAGCTCACCGGGGGGGAACCGTGCCTCAGAGATGACCTCGTGGATATCATAAGGATGGTTAAGTCGCATGGTGTGGATCACGTCCAGCTGAACACGAACGGCATCAGGCTGGCGCTAGATCCAGCTCTCGTTGAGAAGGTTCGGGCGGCCGGTGTCAACACCCTTTATCTCAGCTTTGATGGAGTTACTGAGAAAACCAATCCCAAGAACCATTGGGAAGTGCCTCAGCTCATTGAGAACTGCAGGAAGGTGGGCATGGGGATTGTGCTGGTGCCTACGGTGATAAAATCCGTAAACGACCATGAAGTTGGTGACATTTTAAAGTTCGGATTCAAGAACATCGACATCATCCGCAGCGTAAATTACCAGCCGGTTTCTCTGGTGGGTAAAATGCCGCGTGAGGAGCGGGATCGCTATCGCATCACCATCCCAGATGTCATAAAGAACATCGAAGAGCAGACCGGTGGAATCCTCACGATGGATGATTTCTTCCCAGTCCCGACCGCGTTGATGATAAGCGATTTCGTCGAAGCCCTGACCAAAAAGCCAATGTATCAGATGGGCAGCCATTTTGCCTGCGGTGCAGCTACCTATGTGTTCAGCGACAACGGTAAGATGCTGCCGCTGACCCACTTCATTGATGTGCAGGGCCTGCTCGAATATTTGGCAGAGAAGTCGGAGGAACTTCGCGCTGGAAAGAGCAAGCTACTGATTGGGGCCAAGTTGCTTTATAGCATCGGGAAGTTTGTCGATAAAAAGAGGAAGCCCAAAGGTCTGGATATCGATCGGATAATATTCAATGCGTTGATAAAGCACGAGTACAACGCGATAGGACAGTTTCACATGAAGTCACTTTTCATCGGGATGATGCACTTTATGGATCTCTATAATTACGACATTGAAAGGGTTAAGAGGTGCTGTATCCATTACGCGATGAACGACAACAGGATTATCCCCTTCTGCGCCTTTAATGTCATACCTGAGTGGTACCGGGACAAGACCCAGGCGGCGCAGGGCATCTCGTTTGAGGAGTGGGAAAGGAAAACGGGGAGGCCGCTGAAACAGGACCTTTATAAGCGAGATGTGGAAAAACTGAAGGCGTCCGAAGCTTACAAGAAGTTTGCTTCACAGGTAGAGGAGATAAAGTCTGGCAAGTTTTGAAAGGGCAAGGTTTTTATATTCTTAAATTTTCTCATTATAGTAGCATAATTGGATAATTGATAAGGAGGGATTTTATGGCGAGTCAGTTAGGGGGACAACCAATACTCATTCTGCCGGAAAAAGTTCAGCGATACCTGGGCCGAGATGCCCAGCGTATGAACATAATGGCCGCGAGGGTCATAGCGGAGTCAGTCCGCACGACCTTGGGCCCACGCGGAATGGATAAGATGTTGGTTGATAACTTGGGTGACGTCACCATCACCAACGACGGCGTCACCATTTTGGAGGAGATGGATGTTGAGCACCCGGCCGCTAAGATGATGGTCGAGGTCTCAAAGGCACAGGAGGACGAGGTCGGAGACGGCACCACCACAGCGGTAGTTCTGGCCGGAGAGTTGCTGAAGAAGTCGGAGGAGCTGCTGGAGCAGGACATCCACCCAACAGTCATCGTCAGCGGCTACAGGCTGGCGGCTGAGCAGGCTCAGAAAATACTGGAGAAGATGGCAACTCCAGTTTCCAAGGAAGACGCCAAGATTCTCAAGCAGATCGCCAAGACTTCGATGAGCAGCAAGGGTTCAGAAATACATGGCGATAAACTGGCCGAACTCTGCGTGAAGGCCGTTAAACAGATTGTTGAGGAAGCCGACGGCAAAATCGAGGCGGACATCGATAACATTAAGGTGGAAAAGAAAACTGGTGGCAGTTCTGCCGATACCCAGCTGATTAATGGGATAGTTCTCGACAAAGAGGTTGTTCATCCCGGCATGCCGAAGAAGGTGGAAAAGGCAAAGATTGCTCTCCTGAACCTCGCCCTCGAAGTTAAGAAGACAGAGACGGATGCCAAGATCAATATAACTGACCCCGAGCAGCTCAAAAAGTTCATCGATGAGGAGCAGCGCATGCTGAAGGACATGGTTGACCAGATAAAGAGCGTCGGCGCCAACGTTGTCTTCTGCCAGAAGGGTATCGACGATGTGGCCCAGCACTACTTGGCGAAGTCCGGGATCTTGGCGGCCCGCAGGGTGAAGGAGTCAGACATGGAGAAGCTGGCCCGCGCCACCGGTGGCAACTGTGTGACCAACATCAAGGATCTTTCACCAAAGGACTTGGGCACTGCAGAGCTGGTGGAGGAGCGAAAGATTGCCGGCGAGGAGATGATCTTCGTTGAGGGCTGCAAGGATCCGCGGTCAGTGAGCATACTGGTCAGGGGCGGCACCGAGCATGTCGTCGATGAGGTCGAGCGCGCAGTGCACGATGCGATTTCAGTAGTTTCAGCAGCTATTGAGGACGGCAAGATAGTCGCTGGCGGTGGAGCTCCAGAGATTGAGGTGGCTAAGGGGCTAAGGGAGTATTCAGATTCCGTCGGTGGTCGTGAGGCACTGGCAGTTAACGCCTTTGCCGACGCAATTGAGGTAATTCCGAGGACTCTAGCCGAAAATGCCGGCTTGGATCCCATCGATATTCTAGTACAGCTTAGGGCGGCCCATGAAAAGGACGGCGGAAAGAACATGGGTGTTGACGTCATTAGCGGTAAAGTCTTGAACACACTTGAGAAGGGCATAGTGGAACCGCTGAGGGTCAAGCTCCAGGCAATAAAGTCCGCAACCGAAGTCACTGAAATGATCCTTAGAATAGACGACGTCATTGCTGCAGGAAAACTGGAGAAGGAAGAGAAGGAAAAGGGAGCAGGCCCTGAGATGGGTGGCATGCCGGGAATGTAGGGGGCTCCCCCATTCTTCACAAAAAACACACTCGCTTTGAAAAGGCCCGGATTATAGGGGCTAGGGCACTCCAGATACAGATGGGAGCCCCAGTGTTAGTCGAGTTGCCGAAGAACTTAACTGACCCCATCGACATCGCCTTGTATGAATATGAAAAGGACGCAATCCCGATCACAGTGGTGAGGAGGCTACCAGGAGAGGCCAGAGCTGCATAATTTTTTTTTTGACTTTTTTATC
>JACIWF010000004.1 GCA_014361095.1 Hadesarchaea archaeon
TGGCGTCTGACCCTTTCCACGTCCGGATACCGGGTTCCGATAAGAAGCATCTATGTAATCATACTGGGAGGGATTTTCATCAACAATATCACGCCTTTCACCTACGCCGGTGGAGATCCGATTTCTCGGGCCTACATTCTTAAGAGAACCCAAAATGTGCCCTACTCGAGCGGCTTCGCCACCATTCTTTCAGAGTACATCATGGATCTGCCAGTTTACGTATCGCTCCTTATCTTTGGATTTTTAATTTCTCTAAAACAGCTTGATCTTTGGTATGGGATTTTGGTTTTCTTGTTTTGGCTATCGTTTTTTTGGCTGGAGCGTTTTCTTTTTCCATGTTTTGTCAAGTGCCACTGGTGCTAAAAGGATAGCTAGACTGACCTCAAAACTGGCCAAGGTGTTCCACCGCAGGGTAAAGGAGGCGGGCCTAGAACGCAGCATAAAGAGGTTCTATCGGAGTTCTGAGCAGATCATAAGAAACCGAGGAACCATTTTTGGCATCACCGTTCTCACCATTTCCATCATAGCTTTGGCCATTTCCCGATTGTATTTCATCTTTCAGGCTTTTGATTACACTCCCTCCCTGCCGATGTTGTTTTTTTCCCTGACCCTTCCGGCACTTGTGGGATTGATACCAGTTCTACCCGGAGGCTTGGGCACTGTTGATGCCACAATTTTGTCTGTTTTTCTGCTTTTCGGGGTCCCGTTTCAGGTCGCGATAAGCGTCACTTTGATCGAGAGAGCAATAACCCTAGTTTTCAGCACAATAGTTGGTGCAGGCGCAATTTCATACTTGGGGATAAAGCAGGGCAATGCTAGAATATCAAGAGCAAAACGGCGACGATGAAAAGCCCGCCCTCCAAGGCCAGAACCTTTTTGTCGGTTAGATAGGTCCAGAAGTCATAGGGTAGCACCCTGATCCCGTAGAACTTTTTGCTTAGCGGGTAAAGGAGACGCCTGCCCTTTTCGTCGAATGATTCGGTCAAGACATGGATGATGCCACCCAGTGAAAATGACATGGCTATGTTCCAGCTGTTACTCCAGCCGATGGCACTTAGCCCCAGATAAAGAAAGGGCAGTATCACGAGGTAAAGGAAAATTGTATGAAGAATCGTGGAGGCGTGGGTTTCATTAATGGGGTTCTTGGGAGTCTTTTTCCTCAGCAGAGTCGGGAATACATCGAAGTTAGGAAAGCCGCTTCCGATGAGCAAGGCCACCAGATCTATGTTTCCCGAGAAAAGGCCGTAGATGATTAGCGGGATGGAAACATGTCCGATTAACGTTTTCTCAACTCCTTAGCCATCTTGATCATGGCAATGATAAACGGAGGTAGGAAGGGTGCAATTACTACCAGCGTGTAGATTCCTATTTCCCGTATAACCAGCGCGAGTAGGGTTAGTCCCATAAAGATCCAGATGGCGACGTAACCTGCATTTTCGCGCATCCATTTTCTAAGCTTGACCCTCATGCTTAACCCAACCCTTTTTAAATGCGTGTTTTAGTTTAATGGCTTTTGCGTCATCTCTTTAAGCACTCGTCCAGATGAATTTAGCGGTAGGGATGAGAGTTCTACATGTTAATCCGTTTTACTATCCATATCAGGGCGGCACGGAGAAGTACCTTTACGACCTCTGCAAGCGGCTGGCCAGGAGGAACTCCGTGTCCGTGATATCTTCAAAATATGGGAACAATCCTGAGTTCGAGATTATCGACGGAGTTAAGGTTTACCGAATAAAGAGCATCGTTCTCCAGAACCTACCACCGTTTCTGCCACCACCCCTAGCAATACCGATCTTTTTTCGCGGCAACATGCTGAAGATCTGTGAAAAAGAAAGACCTGACGTAGTCCACATCCACAACAGATTCTTTTTGAGCTATTCATCCATGGTGCTGTGGAAGAAATCTTTAGGCGCGCCACTTTTCATCACACTTCACAACGCTAGGCCGGTGGGCATAAACGAGGAGACGGATTTTCTGGGACAGCTTTTTGATGACTACATCGGACACAGGATTATCAGAAGCTGCGATCGAGTTATCGCCAACAGCCGGTGGACGCTGGAGACCACTCTGCCCCAGGATTATCCGAGGGAGAGGGCGGAGGTGATCTACAATGGGGTTGACACTCAGAGATTCAGGAGAGCGAATTCAAATCTTAAGGATAGGATGGGGTGCGAGTTTCTTTCTGTGACCGTTTGTAGACTGTTGCCGCAAAAAGGGGTTAAGTATCTTGTCGACGCCGTCAAGGAGATTGAGGAAGACTATAAAGCGGTGATCATAGGTCGGGGGCCGTGCCTTGGTGAACTAAAATCCTTGGTTAAAAAGCTAGGTATAGAAAAGAAGGTTGATTTTATCACCGATTATCTCACGGATGAGGATCTGGTTAAATATTACTCGGCAAGCGATTTCTCAATACTTCCCTCACTCTGGGAACCTTTTGGGATAACTTTGATTGAGGCAATGGCCTGTGGGTGTCCCGTCATCGCCACAAATGTCGGCGGAATCCCTGAGGTCGTCACCAGTGACTGCGGAATCCTGGTGAGTCCTAGGAACCCCAATGAACTTGCTTTGGCTATCGACAAACTCATCGGGGACAAGAACCTCAGGAGAAAAATGGGCAGAAATGCCCGAAAGCGGGTAGAGAAGCACTTCGACTTTGACCTGATCGCTGAAAAGGTTGAACAAAGCTACCGGAGGCATCTTGAGGAACCGGGCTAGATTTTGCCATTAGATCTCCAAAGGTGATTTTCAGTGTATCCGCTGTCTGAAAAACCTAAGCTAACGATAGTGGTGCCGGCTCTGAACGAGGAGAAGCTTATAGCCCAGACATTGGAAAATGCCCGCAGGGTGGCTCCTGAAGCTGAGATCATCGTGGTCGATGGCGGCTCCAGCGACAAAACTGCCCTGATAGCTGCAGAATATGCGAAGGTCTATCGCTGTTCGGGCAATGTGGCGCAGGCGAGGAACTATGGCGCCAAAGTTGCTTCCGGGGAAATCATCGTTTTTTTGGACGCCGATACCCTTATAACCAGACAATTCATCGATGAGGTTTTCCGGGTTTTCAGGGACCCGGAGGTCGTCGGGGCCGGAGGTCTGATCATGCCGCATTACAAGGAAGTCTTGGTCGAGCTGGTCTTTTACTTTTTCAACTTTTTGGTCTTATCCTCCTTTCTTTTTTTGGGACCATTTCTGGCAGGAACCTGCGTTGCCTACAAAAGGCAACCATTTTTTGAGGTCGGTGGTTTCAATGAGGGGCTGGTGGCCTCTGAGGACTTTGACCTGTGCCGGAGGATCTCCAAGATGGGGAAGGTGATCTTTCTCCGAAGAGTTGTCGTAAGAACATCGAGGAGAAGGCTGGAGAAGCTGGGATTAGTGGGACTTGTCCTTGACTGGGCGAGGGTCACGGTTGAGTATCTGAGCGGCAGGAACCCGGCTAAGTACGGCAGTTTTAGATGAGCTGAGCAAATCAGAGATGGGCTTGGTAGAACCTTTCAAGTTTCTTCGTACACTCAGTTACGGAAAATTTTTTACCTGTTTTCAGTGCCTGATTCCGCAAGCCAGGTGATGGTTCATATGAGCTTAAGATTTGCGCCAGCTCTGCGGTATTTCCCGGGCTGAAGAGGTAGCCATTTTTACCATCTTTTATGATTTCAGGTATCGCGAGCGAGTTAGCGCCGATCACCGGGCACCCGCACGCCATTGCTTCCACCACCACCAAGGCCTGGGTTTCGCTTGTCGACGCTATGATAAATGCATCCGCGGCCGAGTAATATAGAGGCTTTAATTTTTCCGGAACGTAGCCCGAGAAAATGACCTTTTTTTTGAGCCTGAGCCTGTCTCTTAATTTTTTCAGCTTTTCAGCGGCCGGTCCGCGTCCGGAGATGATGAGTTTTCCGTCAACTTCAGAAAAAGCGCGGATGATGACATCTATATTTTTTTCATGGCCCAGCCTCCCCAGACTCAGGAATATCCTTTCCCCTTCATCCAGTCCCAGAGATTCCCGCGCGGTTTCCTTTTTCACCGGCCTGAAAAAGTTGGTGTCAATCCCGGTGGGTATAATTGAGATGGCCTTTTTGATGTGGTGCGAGGTTAAGATGCTTTTTAGCGCGCGGCTCGGGGCGATGATTCCCTTTTGCTTGTTGTAAAAGATTTCACAGTATTTCCAGATAACCTTCTCCATTATTTTCTTGCCTAGCGGTGCCACGTAGCGGACGTATTCTGAAAGCAGGGTGTGAAAGGTCGTGACGCGGGGAATTTTTTGAAAATTGGAGACCCTCCATCCGAAGAAGCCCATCGTAAATGGGGAGTGGCTGTGGACGATGTCGAGCTTTGGTACAGACTCCTTTCCCTGTGGCACCGCGATCTTGAACTCAGGATATGGCTTGAAAGTTACAGCAGGATATGAATAGACCTTCATCCCCCTGAACTCCTTGACCCTGGTCTTAGGACAAAAGACGAAAACTTCGTGCCCACGTCTGACCAGCTCAGGTCCCGTGCTGAGCAGTGAGGTCACGACACCGTTTTTCTGAGGGAGGAAGGTGTCCGTAAAGAACCCTATGCGCATGTTTTATCCACCCCAAAGTTGTTTAATTGACTTCAGCCCTCTTCCCGATCTGAGATTGGCCAGAAGAATTTTCAACCGGTATTCGCTCTTAAAAGTTTTCAATATTTGTGAGATCAGGTAGCTTAGTCTTTTTAGAAACTCTTGATAAAAGCCGTTCACCATCTCATTTAGTTCCATTTCATTCAAGAACGAGGGAAGTGCCTTGACGGCGGGCACAGCGGTATCCCAGTAGTTTTCCTCGCTCAGTTGGCCTTCCCTTATGGCTAGATTCCATAGTTCCATCCCGGGCGTGAGGTTTAGAATGTTCATCTGGGGGAAGTCCATTTCTCTTAAGCTTAGGGCGAAATCAAAGGTTTTTCTCACATCCTCTCTCGTCTCAATCGGTGCACCAACAATAAAGGAGCCAATGACGTTCTCTATCCCCGCCTTCTTGGCGTTTGCCACCGCCCTTCTGCTCATCTCCGGAGTTATGCTTTTTCCGTAGTAGTCCAGCACCTTTTGACTGGCACTCTCAATCCCAAAGTAGATTGTCCTGCATCCGGCGCGGGACAGTTTCTCCAGAGTCTCCGGGGAAGCCTGATCCACCCGTCCCTCTGCCCACAGGTCCAACTTTACCTTGCGGTCTCGTAAAAGTTCGCAGATTTTTTCGACGCGCTTTCTGTTGAGGAGCAGGTTGTCATCCACGAATCCGACTTCCTCATAACCTTGGCTGTAAAGCTGCTCCATCTCCGCAACAACGTTTTCCGGAGACCTGAACCTAACCTTTCTGAGGGAAAACGCCGAGCAGGCGCAGTACCTGCAGGCATAGGGACAGCCTCTGGATGAGAGCACGGTGGTGAATTTTCCCGCAGTGCCAAGGAGTCCGACCAGTTCTGAATGATATTCCCATTCCAGCAGCGATCTGTCGGGGAATGGTAGCCCATCTAGGTCCTGATCTGGTTCCCTAGGTGGGGTTTTTATCACCCTGTTTTTTCCCCTAAAAGCTATGCCTTTTATCCGCTTAATTCCATTTTCCTTTTCAAAGGCTCGGATCAGCTCTGGGAAGGTTCTTTCACCCTCGCCGAGAACAACGCAGTCGACGATGGGATACTTTTCCAGCAGTCTCTTGTACTCAAAAGTGGCGTGATAGTTTCCAAAGATGAGCTTCACATCAGGATTTTTTTCCTTAATTGCCTGAGCTATTTTGATAGCCTGCCTGAAAGTAGGCGTTAGAGCGCTTATCCCAACGATGTCCGGTTTTTCCCTCTTTACGCGGCCCGAGAGCGCATCCACGGGCAATCTTTCCCCAGCGTTGTCGATGATTCTGACCTCGTGACCTTCCAACTGCAGCACTGATCCCAGATAAAGCAGACCTAGGGGTGGCCAGGCTGCTTCGCTTTCTATCCGCTCTTTCTCCCCAGTGTTGGGATTTATCAGGACTACCTTCAACTGGCCACAACCTGAATTAGTATCAGATTACGTTAAATTTATCAGGTTAAAGGAATAGGTGAGACGGATGAAAGTTCTGGTCACGGGTGGAGCAGGATTCATCGGTTCGAATCTTGTTGAGGACTTGGTCAGGTCAGGGGAGGATGTCATCGTTTTGGACGACTTTTCCACCGGGTCGCTGGAGAATTTGAAGGCCGTGCAGAAGCAGGTGCAGATTGTGCGGGCCCCCTGTCAGCGACTTTTGGAGCTGAAACTTCCAGAGGTAAAAAAGATATTTCACCTTGGGATCCCGTCCAGTTCACCGATGTATCGCGACAACCCGGTGCTGGTCGGGGAGGCCATTGGTGGTTTTGTTAACGTTTTTGAACTGGCGAGGAGAAACCAAGCTAGGGTGGTTTACGCTTCCACCTCAAGCCTGTACCGGAGCTGCCCGACGCCCCACCGGGAGGATAGCATCTCAGAACCTTTTGACTTCTACACGGAGGCCAGAATTGCTATGGAGCGTTTGGCACGGGTTTATTATGATTTGCACGGCGTTTCTTCGGTGGGCATGAGGTTCTTCTCGGTTTATGGTCCCCACGAGCGCGCCAAGGGCCGCTACGCGAACAATATTTCCCAGTTTCTCTGGGCCATGCGTGAGGATAAACCCCCTGAGATTTACGGCGACGGAGAGCAGACGCGTGATTTCGTCTACGTCAGCGATGTGGTGCGGGCTTGTCTCAGGGCGGCCGATTCAGATTTGGGCTGCGAGGTGATAAACGTCGGCACCGGCAGGCAGACGAGCTTCAACCGCGTGATCGAGCTGCTCAACAAAGAGTTGGGTAAATCGATAAAACCCGTTTATGTGCCCAACCCGGTGAAAAACTACGTCTACCACACGTGTGCCGATTTGACCAAGGCCAGGAAGCTGCTGGGATATGAACCAACGGTGCCCCTTGAGGAAGGCATCAGACGCCTGGCCGCGTTGGAAGAGTAAATTCCGCTATTTTTTCTGATAGAAGCAGTTTAGAGGCAGACCACCAAAAGAATGTTGGGGTCAGGTGTTGGATAAAAACTGGCTGCACAGACATAGTAGGATTTTAGCAATCGTTGGCGTTGTTGTCGTTGGTATCGGCTTTTCACTGTTGGCCGTCTATCTCTCCAATCTGCCCGGTGATCTTTGGAGAGGTATCGGTTATCCCGGCATCTTCCTTTTAAGTTTTATTGGGACCAGTTCGATAGTTATCCCCATTCCTTACACAGTAATTTTGTTGGCGATATCGCCGGCCTTCGAACCCATCCTCTTCACTTTAGCAGCCGGTGCCGGTTCAGCCGTCGGGGAAATGGTGGGATACATTCTCGGGTTCTTGGGAAGAAATGCGCTCGGGGAAGGGCGCCGGAAACAAATGGATGCGATGCTGAAAATTTTCAGGAGGTTTGGCCCCATCGCCGTATTTGTCTTTGCGCTTACACCTCTTCCAGACGATCTGATTTTTATCCCGCTGGGCCTCATGCGGTACAGCCCCTGGAAAACACTGGCTGCTTGTGCCGCCGGAAAGTTTACGATGGTGTTCATTATCGGGACGGTTGGTAAGGCGGCGGGAGAATTGTTTGGAGATCTACCCCTTGCAGTGTTGGTATCTATTTTGTTGATCTTGATCATTGTTGTGATCTTCAAAATTGACTGGGTAAAGCTGGCCGAGAAATACGCGCCGAAATAGGCCCGCCGCTGGCAACTTGAGATCTTCTTCTGGCGAGATCTTTCATTTCTTTATCGGTTCAAAGCGGTTTTTCAGTTTTTTAATCACGTCGGGTAACGTGGTGTATTCCAGTTCCTCGGGGGAGAGCAGGTGGGGCTCAAAGGGCCCGTGCCTGCGCATGTATTCGCTTACCTCGATGGCTCGTTTTCTGGCTAAATCGAAAGAGAGGTCCCCAAATAGATCCACCGGGCCGAGAAGCTCTCCTTCGCAGACTTGGAAGCCTAGGGCCATTACACGTGGGGGTCCATCAAATCTCGTGGGTCGGGCCACTTCATGAGATACGGGCATTAATGGCCCCCTGTGGGATCCGCGCATCCATCCTGGCACAAGCTGTGGAAATGAAAAAGCTTCTAAGATTTCTCCCACGGCAGGAAATCCTGATTGCGCGCGAGCTATCGCGACGGGATCGTCCTTTCCAACATATTTGCCAGCTATAAGTGAAAGGCGCTCCGTGCTGGCCACGGCGGCAACTGCACCGTCTCTTCTGAAAACCCTTTTAATTACATAGCGGCTGGAAAGGCCGATTAAGGAGAGCAGGTCGTAGAGTTCCTCAGGACAATTGAGAAAAATCCTCTCACCTTCCTTAACGTCGTGCACCTCAAACCTAAAACCATCGTGGATCTTTGAGTCGATCACTAGGCCGGCGGTGTTGAAGGGGTCGGCGAAGATCTTGTAGAATGGCAGGTTGAAAGCCGAGGGCGAGGTTTTATCGCACATAAATACGATTATGGGCTCGCTGGGCCGTTCCTCGATCTCGAATTCAGCCACACCCGGCCCCATGCCTCTGACGTTTCCGGAAAAGGCCTCGACCAGCAGGTCCTGACCCGCACCGTAGTATTTGCGCTTTTTGGCCAGAGCAGCGACTTTTTTGAAGGTTTCCCAGGCAAGCCCGTGGATCGCTGGGCTGTCTTCCCCTTTATCGTGCGACATGATGAGTTCGAGGTCATCTCCACAGTTGGTAACATGGTAGCTTTTAATGGTTCCTTTCTCCTTGGCTTCCTGCATGGATTTTTTGGCTATTTCCAAGAGTTCATCCGGCACCTTAACATGACCAGGGATGCTGCCCACGTCGGCCTTTATAACGCTAATAGTGGTCTTCATCTGTTAAATTTACGGTGGAACACTTTTAAGTTTTATGTGTTGGCGATCGCGAAGGATGCGATCAACCCGGCGATTAGTGAAAGGGTCACGATAAGGATCAGTCTTGAGGTGAGTTCGGAGCCTGCGGCTGGTTTAGTTGGTTTTCCCCTTAATCGATAGAGCATCCGGATGGCGCGTTGGGTGCCTAGCTGCGCCGCCCAGAGACAAAGAGGTAAATTCACCGCTAGCACCAGCATGATGAAAAAGACCGTCCAGATTTCTAACGATGTGACCGAGGTCAGCTTCCAGCTTGAGATGATGGTTTCCATGCTCGTGATCAAACTGCTTTCATAAACGCCTCTCATAAAGAGAAAGGCCGCCGCCCCCGCACCGAAGAAAAGCTGTGATAGTGCAAAAGCGGCGATGGTGGTCAGTGGAAAGTAAAGGATGGGTTGCCAGACTTCCATCCTGCTGGGCGATGGCACACTGATGGCCCGCCCGATCTCTGAGAGAAGCCCGCCAGATTCATCACACCATTTTCCATAGGCGATGCCGAGCACCCAACTGCCGATCACGATGAGCCAAAAGGAGTAATACCAATGTTCCTCGCGCATCGCCCCACCGGAGCGCCATTTATTTGTATTTCCGGTCGTAATCGCGCTTGGCCAGGTTTATGGTTCGGCTGAGGTATTTGTGACATAGATTTGCTTTTCGTTGCTCAGAATCAAAAGCTGGGTGAAGCGGCTTTTCTACCGATAACCTTGGCGGAGGCAAGTTGCGTTCCAAGGCCATTATCCTGCGCTCAAGCTCCGAAATTTTTGCCTGAAGGAAATTCATCCTCTCTTCCAGTGACGGCGTGCGCGGGTCATTTCTCTCCATTTTCGTTCCACCGTTTCGATTTTCATCTGATTTCTATTAAGAGTTTGGCATTTCTTTTTAATAAACAAGGTAACAGAAGGGCGAATTCATACCGTGATGTTTTGATGGAGAGTTTATATCCAGCTTTTGGAAGAAACAGTTAGATCTCATTTTCTGTCTATTAAAGAGGGCGTTTGTGTTCAAATGGTAAACCAATGTTAAGATATCTCCGATCAATCTGGTTTTCTAACAAGTCTGGAAAGGATTTATAGACACTATCCGGCTTATTTGATAAATGGGCCGCCGTGGCTCAGCTGGTAGAGTGTTTCCACACGCCAAAAGCGATCGCCTCGTATCTTGGTCGGGAAAGCGATAGGTCGTGGGTTCAATCCCCACCGGCGGCTCCACTTAACTTCCAAAAGCCGCCTCACACCTTACACCCATCTCTCGACAAATTGAGGTTATTTTTGAGGAGATTTTATTTCGATAATCGTATCCTCTGGAGAGTATTGTCAGTACCCTCTCCGCTAACCCTGGTTTCAGATTTTCCAGCACAGGCCCCAGCCTCTCCATCACCCATTGCTTCAGGTTGAGCTTGTCGTATAGGATTTTGCTCTTCGTCTTTGCCGCGATGGCAACGATTTTTCTAAGGTTTTCATCATCATCGTTCGTTTCTGGGATTATCGGCCCCAGAAATATCCAAGTGTCAACGCCACGGCTGGAGAATGATTCGAGAACTTGAGCGCGCGCGTCAGGCGGTGAGGCTCTCGGTTCAAGCAGGCACGCCAGTTCTGGATTCACCGTGGTTATAGTTACCCCAACATCAAACTTTTTTGGCACGATCAGGTCGGAGTCCCGTAGAACTAGATCAGATTTGGTCTGGATCGATACAGGAAAATCGTGCCGCGATAGGATCTCGATGCATTTTCTGGTCAGTTCCAGAGTTTTCTCGATTGGCTGGTAGGGGTCGGTCACCGTGCTCAGCCCAACAACGCCGATATCTTTACGGTTGACTTCACGGTTCAGCACTTCCGCAATGTCTCGTTTGACTCGAACCGTCTTTCCCCAGCTCCCAGCGATAATTCTGTCCTTTAAGACGGACGGGCTATAGCAGTAGGCGCAGCCATGTTCACAGCCTGTATAGGGGTTCAAGGAGTAGTTGAGTCCGGGTAGCCCGCTGGGTGAGAGTGCGGTTCGGCAGCTGGTAAAGATGTATTCCACGCCCATCAAGAAAACTCCGTTATCTTTTTCTGATATAAGAATTTTCTCAGCAGCTGGCTGCTCTCGATCCAGCTCTTTAGAGGGATGGTGAGTTTTGTCATGGCGCTGTTCAACGCTGCCTTGAAGTTGTCGAACTTCTCTGGTACGGTCTCCAGCATTTGTCTGACGGATTCCCTCACGTTCCAGACGCCCACCGGCAGGATGTAGCCAGGATGAATCTCCCTCAGCACAATCGCCGCCGCCTGCCTGTTCTCCTGAAACAGCTTTTCTGCTACCGCGAGTCTGCAGGAGTAATAGCAACCACCGACATCGGGGTAGGTGCTCCTGCCCCAGTAGTCTTCGAAGTCCCCCATCATTGCCGCTTCTCTGGCACCCTTGTCCGGGTTCCAGGTCGTCCCGGGGAACCAGGCCTCGATCCACTCGAAGCTCCATTTCTCCGGCACCAAAATGGCGACGTAGCGGTTGTCCAGATAGCTGAAGGAGTAAACACGGTAATCGTCAACAGTATCGTTTTGTTTTATCCGGTTAATGAGTTCCTGAGAGATGATCGAGTCCACGGCAGTGATGCTCCAGCGCGTGGGCACAAGTTTCCTGTTTTTTCCTATGCCGAACATCCCGAGGCTGAATGCTCGCTGGATTCTGGTGACGTAAACACCGCTGTCATAGAGATCTACAACCGCGCTGTTTGCCTTGAGGTCACGGTCGTAAAAAGCCTTCTCCAGTCGGTGATCGACAGAAACATCGGAGGCGTTGAAGGACCTTAGCGGCGCTGAGGGGCCGAAGGGCTGGATGTCGCTTCCGAGCGTGAGAACCCCCTTCGGAACCTTTGACAGAACTACCTCGGCGTCCACAGGGCTTCTGCCCAGCGCCAGCTCCTGAAGAGAGTCCAGCAGACGTGTGCCGGTCTGGGCCTCGCGGATGTGAGCCACCGTTTTACCGCGGATCAGGGAGAACCGGTAATCTATTATTTCCTGGATTTCCTTACCGACCCAGAGTTCCGGCGTGTCCAGAATCTCAGTGTTTCCGGTAAAAGGCGGCACCATCGGGCCGATGAGGACCTTAGGATACCCCAAACGCCCCACGAAAACTCCCGGCGGGGTGGTCCCCTGGATGTGCGGTGATGAGATGCGCAGGGTTGTTTTCACCAGAGACTGGGCCCGGGCTATTATTGGGCAGCTAAGCTTTCCGCATAGCCTCCGCCCTCCCTTACAAAGAAGACAGATTGGACTCGCCTTGGTGACCCTGATTTCCCGGAAGGTGGTCAGCTCGTTGACCTGGCGAGGGGAAATTAAATCGCTCAACCAACTCGCTTGAGAGTAAGGCATATTTTAACCCGTTTTTTTTCGATTGAAATTGAACTACCTTCTCCTTTTAAAAATACTTGTCGTATCGTTCCAATTTATTTTTAAGCAACGCAAACATTGTTCTTATGTAAGCGGAATTTTCGGCGTTTAAGATGTATGATTTTGAGGAACCCAGAGTTAGAGAATTTCTGCAGAGGACAGGGGCCAGGCGAGCGGCTTTACAGCTACCGGCAGGTCTCGCCAGATATCTGCCTGAGATTTTGAGGCCTTTTGACCAGCTTGGGGTGGAGCCAGTGGTAGTGGCTGGAAGCTGCTACGGTGCCTGTGACCTAGCTGATGAGGCGGCAAGAAAACTAGGTAGCGATGTGCTGGTTCACTATGGCCATGCCGACATGGGTCTCGGGTCAGTTATGCCAACGCTTTACGTGGAGGCCAGGATAAAGAAGAGCCCAGTTGATGCACTTGAGCTGGCTCTTCCTGCGCTGGATTTCAGGCGGGTTGGTCTGGTTACCACGGTCCAGCACATCGGGCATCTCGAGGAGGTGGCCAGCTTCCTGAACTCGCACGGAATGCAAACGTTGGTGGGTGAGCCGTCTTTTAGGACCAGATATCCTGGGCAGGTTCTGGGCTGCGATGTGAGCTGCGCCAAGGCCGTGGCCCCTTCGGTCGATGGTTTCATCTACATTGGTACTGGTGATTTTCACCCGCTCGGCGTTGCCTTCGCCACAGGAAAAAAAGTTGTCTCGGTCAATCCGGTCTCAAGAGGTTTCAAGGTTTTCATGCCTAGGCAGGAGAAGTTCATCAAAGGGAGGAAGGCCAAGGTGGCCCAAGCAGCACTGGGCAAGACCTTCGGTGTCATCGTGAGCACAAAGAAGGGCCAAGCTCGTTTTAGTCTCGCCAGAAAAATAGTTGGTTTGCTGAGTAAAGAAGGAAAGCAGGCCTGCCTACTGGCGGTTGATGACGTGTCCCCGGAATCGATTGAAAACTTTTGCTTCGACGCCCTGGTCTGTGTCGCCTGTCCACGCATCCCGATAGACGACGGAGAACGGTTTGAGAGGCCGGTGTTGACGCCGTTTGAAATCTTGGCCATGCTGGGAAAGGTACCTATGGAGCCCTATCAGATGGATGAGATAAATAAGGAGGATATGGGATAAATCGTTTAAGTGAGGCAATATATTGTTGGTGGGATGTTATGCCTGAAGTAAGTACTGGAGATTTCGTGGTGCCGGGCGACTTCTTGGCAACGGCGGAGGAGTTTGTCCCGGGGAACGGCGCGTATGAGGAGAACGGGAAGATATATGCGGCAAACACCGGTGTCGTCCTGGTTGATGCCAGGACAAAGCACATCTCGGTGTTTTCACGGACCGCCGGAGTGCCCACCTTGAAGAGGGGCGACATCATCATCGGAAGGATTGAGGAGGTTAGAGATCAGAATGCTACCGTTGTCATCGGTAGTCTGCGGGGCAGGGAGGATCGAGCACTGCCACCACCGAACCTAGGTTCAATTCACATCTCGCAGACCGATGCAGGTTATGTGAAGGACCTGAGCCGGGAGTTTCGGGTCGGCGATATTGTGCGTGCTAAGGTAATCAACGCTAACAGGGAGCCAGTACAGCTATCCACAGTCGGTGAGGACCTCGGCGTCATCGTCGCCTTTTGCTCGAGGTGCCGAACCCCGCTAACCCGCCAGGGCAAGAAGCTGGTGTGCGAGTCTTGCGGCAACGTTGAATTTAGGAAAATGGCCAACGACTATCGTAAAGGAGTGCTGTGATGGCGAGGACCAAGCGGGTTCTTAACGTGCCTGTCAAGGATACGGCTCAGATGCTGGACCTCATGAAGAGGCTCGGGACTCTGGCGGCGGATCTGGAGGCGGTTTCTAAGCCAGGGATGGTCAGAATAGTCTTGCACGGAACCGGTGAGGAAATCAAGGAGCTGGAGCAAAAAATTAAAGATTTCACAAAGGCTAAATAAAAGGGATTACACGTTGTCTGGGTGGACAGATGGAGCTTGAACTGGTGGAGAAGGGGGAGGACAGCATCCTGATAAAGATAATTGGTGAGGACCATACCTTTTGCAACATGCTTCGTGCGGAACTGTTGAAGGATGATGACGTGGTTTCCGCGGTCTACATGATTGAGCACTCTCTGACCGAGCCGCCGAAGTTTTACCTCAAGGTCAAGCGGGACAAGTCACCCGAAAAAGTGCTGATGGGTGCGGCGGAGCGTTTGGTCGAGCAGCTGGAGGACCTGAAGAAGCAGCTCCAGAAAGAGCTTAAGAAATAATGCCGATGTTTCCTTTGGGCTTCCATTGCGTCAGGTTAAGTTTTGGCAGATAAAGCCGGAGATCAGGATTTTGGGCGTTGACGACGGACCCTTTGAAGCTGGCTATCGAGGAAAGGTCCCGCTTGTGGGGGCAGTCTTCAGGGGCGGGAAGTGGCTTGATGGGGTCATGATTACCAACGTTGAGAAGGATGGAATGGATGCCACCGAGCGCTTGATTGAAATGCTGACCAGGAGCCGTCATCTGGGTCAGCTCAGGGTTTTGATGGTTGATGGTATTACCTTTGCCGGGTTCAACGTGCTGGACGTGAGGGAGGTCTTCAGGAAGACCGGCTTGCCGGCGATTGTCGTCTCTAGGGAAATTCCGGTGATGTCGGATATTCGTAAGGCGCTGAAAAATCTCCCCAGATGGAAGGAACGGTGGGAGATCATCAAGGCAGCGGCAAAGATATATCCGGTGAAGACTCAGAGGGAAGGCAAGCCGATATACATGCAGCCGGTTGGGATTAAGAGGGAGGATGCGGAGAGGATCGTGAGGTTGAGTTCGACCCGCAGCTCAGTTCCGGAACCGCTTCGGGTTGCCCATCTCATAGCCACGGCAATTGTTCGCGGTGAGAGCCATGGTCGGGTCTAGGAAAAAACGTCGCTTCTTCAGAAAAGCCAGGCTGAAGTTGAGAAATTTTTTGAGGCGACCGGCAGTTTATGGAACAGTTGAGTTTCTGCTGATGTTGGGCATCCTTTATTTTGCCTTCACCGGGGTCATGATTTTGATCTTTCGCACCGATTCCTTTTGGAGAGGGGTGACCTCACAGAGCATGAGGCATGAGGATGATTATTCATGGCGCCAGTACTACATCGACCGGGGCATTGATCCCTCCCAGTTTCCAATTCAGGGTGGCTTTGAGCGCGGGGACTTATTGATCGTTCAGGGGGTCAGTTCCTTCTCCGAGATAAAGGTGGGTGATGTCGTCGTTCTGGATCAGGGCAGCGACGTAATACCGCTGGTGCACAGGGTAGTTGAGATTTGGTATGAAAATGGATCACCCAGATTTATGACCAAAGGTGACGCCAACAGCCGCCCGCTACCCTCTGAGGAGGTCAATCGGCCCGAGCAGATACTGGGCAAGGTCATCTTTGTCGTCCCCAAGCTGGGCTATATCTCGTTGTGGTTCCAAGGACAGTGAGAAGATGGCGGGACCGGCTTTAACGGTTGATCTGGTGATAAAGCTCCGCGGCGGCGTTGTTTTGGTGAAAAGGAAAAATGAGCCCTACAAGGATTGCTGGGCACTGCCGGGCGGATTTGTGGAGTACGGGGAAAAGGTCGAGGATGCCGCGGTCAGGGAAGCTTTTGAGGAGACAGGCCTCAGAGTGAAGCTGCTTGGCTTAATTGGTGTTTATTCTGATCCTAATCGGGATCCGAGAGGGCACACGGTGAGCATCTGTTACTTGGCCAAGAAGGCGGGCGGAAGGCTCAGATCAGGAAGCGATGCTAAGGAGGTCGGAGTTTTCCGGAAGATTCCCTGGGGTCAGCTGGCGTTTGATCACGCGCAAATTTTAAAAGACGCAGGGTTCAAGTGAGCATATGCAATTTTGTCCCAAATGTGGACGGCTGCTGCTGCCGAAGAAGGACAAGGGGCAGGTGGTCCTGGTCTGCAGCTCATGTGGTCATGTGGTCAGGGATGAGAAGATTGAGGGCTATTCCGTTGTCAAAAAAACCGCGGCCTCTGAAGATGTCGTAGTTGTGGAGGAAGAAACTAAGACAGGGTTACCTACGGCCAAGGTCCACTGCCCCAGCTGCGGACACGACCGGGCTTACTGGTGGATGAGGCAGACCCGTTCCGCAGATGAACCGACGACACGCTTTTACCGTTGCGCGAAATGTGGAAAAGTGTGGAGGGAATACGCCTAGTGATTTATTATGGATGAGTTTCATCAGAGGAGGAAGCCCGCTAGGCCGAGGAGGATCGCGGAGATAAAGATGGGTGACGAGAGGGTTAGGGTTGTCGGGCTGGTGGTGGACAGGAGGGACTCGGAGTTCACCTTGGACGATGGCACCGGCCGTCTGACGGTAATTTTCGATGATCCCGCCCTTGCTGAGGATATAGTGGTGGGTTCCAAGGTCAGGGTCTTTGGTGTGCCGCTGATGGTCTCGGGGGCCAGCGAGCTGCACGCGGACATCGCCCAGAGGCTGGACAAACTGGATTTAAACCTCTACAGAGAAGTAAGAGAGGAGGCAAAAAAGCTGGACCGTGAGCTGGGGGTGGACTATGGTTAGCGCTAGGATGTCAGATCCCAAGATTTGGAAAACTTGCGTCGGAGCTATGGTTAACCTAATTGAGGAGGCGGCCTTCAAGTTCACGCCCGCAGGCGTTAAAATGAAGGCAATGGATCCCTCGCACGTGGCGCTGGTGGACTTTGAGCTGCCCGCCGCTGCCTTCTCCGAGTATGTGGTCAAGCAGCCGGTGACGCTAGGAATAAACCTGACCGAGATGGACAAGATACTTTCCCGGGCCAAGGCAGACGACGAGCTGATCCTTGAACTTGACGAGAAAATGAATCGCCTGGCCATCGTTTTCAAGGGCGCCTCGACCAGGCGGCTGAGTCTGCCCCTGATCGATGTTCGGGAGGCGGAGCTGCAGGAGCCGAGGATACAGTTCACCGCCACCGCCGAGATACTTGCTGGGATTATCCAGGATGGGCTAAAGGATGCCGAGCTGATCAGCGACAACGTGAGGTTCGAGCTCAACGATGATGGATTTTTTATCACTGCTGAGGGGGACAGAGGATCAACCGAACTCAGGCTCTGCAAGGGCGACAAGGGGCTGCTGAATCTCAGCGTCAAGGAAAGGGCCCGGGCCATGTTTAATATAAAGTACCTCACCGACATGACCAAGGCGGCCGGGGCTGCCGATGTGATGAAGATCAGCTTGGGAACCAACCTACCTATCCAGCTGGATTACCCAATAGCCGGCGGAGTGGGAAAACTCAGGTTTCTCCTCGCGCCGCGGGTGGAGTCCGAGTAGCCATTCTGAAAAAGTTAAATCTGAAGACGCTAAAATAGCCTCAAAGCTGGTTGTTGGGGCTGGACTTGATCGCTCCTGAATATTTAGCCGTGCTGGATCCATTTGCAGATGAGGCGAAGAGGATCGTGGAAACATCGCCGCCACTGGAGTCTCTGCCGCCGGAGATAATCGAGAGAGCCGTGCAGCGGGTGAAATGGACGACCAAGGAGATGCTGGTCGAGCCGAACCTAAATAGCATTCGAGCCGAAGTGCTTTCCTTTTATCTGATGTGCCAGGGCGTTGCCTCGGTTTCCTTTCCAGGGTCACCAGAGGTGCGCCTGATCAGCGAGGCGACCCGGAAAACGCTGAGGTACCGGATGTATGATCTTTTCAAGAAGGGGCAGATTGATCTCTGCCTGAGTGCTGTCAAGCGCTCGTTGAACTTGGTCGATTTGGAGATTGGGGAGACCATCAAGGTCGCCGGCTTTACCATACCTCGAGAGGATTTCTACCGGTTGCGCGACCTGAGGCTGGCGGAGGACGGGCTGGAGACGGTTGATGATAGAATTCTCCCCCAGTATTTGCCCAGATATGCGGTGAGATGGACTGACCTCGCTCCCCTGCTCAAGCACCGGCTGAAGGAACTGACCAAGCTCTATCTGGTCGGGGGCTGGGCGGTGATCACCCCCCGTGACCTCTGGGACCTTTACGCCAGTTTCATCAGCGTGAAGCTGGAGGAATATGTCCAGTCCGTCTATGAGAGAATTCTGGAGTCGGGAACTCAGCCGGCTGGAGTTCTGGCTCAGGTTGGTGAAAGGATTTCCTCGCTGGTGCCCAGAGAGGTGGTGATTCGTGGAGGATTTACCCGAGGTCAGGCGGGTAGGCTTCGACCTGAGTTCTTCCCGCCGTGCATGAAGCTGGCCCTAAATGGAGTCGGGGCAGGATTGAGAAACTATGCCATCATGATGATGCTTACTCCTTTTCTCTCCTACGCCCGGGTGGCTCCCTCCGGGAAGGTGGCCACGAGGATGGCTGACTTCATCGACGATATTTCCATAGTCAGGGATGAAATCGCCCCGCTTCTCTTTGAGGCGGCGGAGAGATGCAACCCTCCCCTCTTCAAGGATCAGCCTCAGGAAAAGGCCGGCATTTTTTACCACATGGGGTTCGGCATGACGACCGAGCCCACCCTGGCCGACTCGGGAAGGTCAAAGTGGTACCGGACCCCCAACTGTTCCAAGATTCAGATGTCGGCACCCTCGCTCTGCAGACCCGATGAACTCTGTCGTCAGATAAAGAATCCACTGACCTATTACTTCAGGAAGAAGTATGAGGGGTCGAGAGCCGGGTAGGTGTTCCTGATGATGATGCGCGAGGCAACTCCTGAGGAGCGCCGGAGGTTTTACCAGGAGGAGTGGAACAAGCGTGATGTGCCTGATTTTATACTCCACACCATCTCGGTGAGGGAGTTTGGTTTTGACTTGGATGGTAGGGGACCCAACAACCGCTACAACCAGTTCCTGACGGTTGAGCAGCTGGGGGATTTTCTGAGGAGCCGGGCGCCCTACTCCGCCTACGCCAGCGTGGCGCTCTATGAGAGGCCCTCGGCGCGGGAGGGGTGGCTTAAAGCCGAGCTGGCGCTTGATATCGATGCCAAGGATCTGCCGGTCAAGTCATGCAGCTGTCCACAAGGGAGCGTTTGTGAACGTTGCCTGGATGAGGCAAGGCAGGTCGCCAAGCAATTTGCCGAGGTGCTGGCCGGGGACCTGGGGCTGCGGAACATAAATTTTGTTTACTCTGGTCGGGGCTTTCACGTTAGAATTAATGATGAGTCGGTGATGGCGCTCGGGGGGAATGAAAGGGCGCAGGTGGTGGACTATGTAACTGGAGGGGTGATCCCTTCCGATTTCACCATGGCGCTGGGCTATTCCAAGGTCTTTCGCGAGAGGCTGGAGAGAACCTTTAGCTTACTGAAAGTGGATGACCTGCTCAGGGTGAGGGGAATGAAGAGGTCGCTTGCTCAGAGGCTCATCCAGGAGAAGGAGCGCGCCTTGGCGATGATAAGGAAGGGCAGGCTGCATGAACTTTCTGGCTTCGAGGGCCTAGGTCCAAAAACTTTCCGGAACCTCCTGGAGTTTCTGACCAAGCTGAATTCAGGTTTCACCGATGGCAAGGTTACGATCGACACCAAGAGGATACTCCGGTTGCCCTCTAGCCTGCACTCGGGAGTGAGCATGAAGTGCATGGTGGTTCGAGATCTGGACAGGTTCAGCCTGGAGGAGGCGGTTCCGAAGTTTCTCCGGGAGGCGGCGGAATGATAAATTTTTCCCTTGAGGAGCTGGTCAGGATCTACCTTGAGGAAAAGAGCTCGCGCGAGTTGATTGAGATCCCTGATGATTTTTACCAGAACGTCGGTAGGCACGTCTCTAGGCTGAACTCTGAACTCGGCCGTTCGGATGGCGTGAGGGGGGAACTGCTGCGCGAGGAGCTCTGGAGCGTCGTTTTCATGGTACAGGAGATTTACTTTACCCGGCTCGTCAAAGCTATGGCAGCCGTTGTTCGCGGCCAAGCACCGGCCCCCCTGATCGAGCGCGAGCGTTATGCATTCACCGAGATCAGACAGATTTTGGAAAAGTTACAAGCTGAGATCTTGCAGCAGACCATCTCCGGTAAGGTTGAGGTCACCATTCCGGGGCGGATAACCAATGTTCTTTGCATCATGCTGTCTGACTTTCGGGAAAAGATAGTCGGTGTTGACCTGAAGAGTTACGGTCCGTTTGCTAAGGGGGAGATAGCCAGCCTGCCGGCGCCGAACGCGGAGATCATGGTGAAGCACGGGCTGGCGAGAAGGATAACGGTAAAAGCCTAGAGCCGATATGCTTTTTGGGATGAACCGCTGAGGTTTGCGGGGGAAAAGAGATGATAATACCTAAGAAAATCAGGACCTACTGTCCGTCCTGTCGAAAACATACCGAGCACAACGTCTCCCAGCTGAAGAAGCGGGCGGCGCGACCGTTGAGCTGGGGTCAGCGCCAGTTTGCTCGGGTCACCACAGGCTATGGCAGCCAGCCAAGATCCGAGCAGAAGAAGTTCGCCAAGACATCCAAGAAGGTGGTCTTGATGCTGAAGTGCACCGTCTGCAAAAAGTCGCACCCCTACAAGGGCTTTCGCAGCAAAGGGGTGAAGTTTGGGGAGGGATAAATTGACTGAAAAAAGGCGCTCGAAATTTCTAGTGGTCAGGTGCAATGAGTGTGGCAATGAACAGGTGGTCTTCAGCCACGCCAGCACTACCATCAGGTGTCATGTTTGCAGCAACACAATCTCAGTTCCCCGGGGCGGAAAGGCGGAGATTAAGGCCACAGTCGTTGGCGTGCTGGAGTAGGGGCTGGTTATGGTCAGGTATAAGTCTGAGTGGCCCTCGGTGGAAGAGCTGGTCATGTGTACGGTGAAGAAGGTTTTTCCCCAGGGGGCGTTCGTGACGCTGGACGAGTACGGGGGAAAGGAGGGAATGGTCCATATTTCCGAGGTCGCCTCAGGCTGGATTAAGAACATCAGGGACCACGTTCGGGAAAACCAGAAGGTGGTCTGCAAGGTTCTCGCAGTCGATCCGAAGAGGCAACAGGTGGATCTTTCCATCAGGCGGGTCAAGGACAGCGAGCGCAGGTGGAAGGCGCAGCGGGTCAAGCTGAACCAGAGGGCTGAGAAGCTGCTGGAGCTGGCCGCGAGCAAGCTGGGCAAGACGTTGGATCAGGCTTATGAGGAGGTCGGGTTTAAACTGCAGGAAAGGTTCGGGGACCTGCATTCCGCGATGGAGGCCGCGGCTAGGGACAGCGGCAGCCTTGTTGGCCTTGTCGATGATCCCTGGGCGAAGACCATTGCTGAGCTTGCCCGGGACTCCATTCAAACACCATCCTACAGGGTCACCGGAAACGTGATCCTGAGCTCAATGGCGCCAAATGGGGTGGAGATAATAAAGTCGGCGATGATAAATGCCCGTGACTCCGTCAGGGATGAGGACATCAACTTAGAGATTTACTATGTGGGTGCACCCAGGTACAGGATTGAGGTGACGGCCCCTTCTTACAAGGCCGCCGAGAATGCGATGCAGCGGGCGGTCGAGATGATGATCGAGGCCGTGACCAAGGCTGGCGGCAAGGGTGAGTTTCAGAGGTCGGGTTGAAATGAAAATGAAAAAGTGTAGGGCCTGTGACCTATACACCCTGAAGGATCAGTGCCCCAGCTGCGGGGGGCAAACGGTTTCTCCCCATCCGCCGAGGTTCTCCCCTCAGGATCCTTACGGCAAGTATCGCAGGATGCTAAAAAAGCAGGCAGGAGTTCCATGAAGGAAACAGTGATTGAGTTGCTGAGCAAGCCCCGGCTGAGTAACCCGGTGTTGATCGGGGGGTTGCCTGGAATGGGCTACGTGGGCAAGCTGGCGGTGGAACATCTGGCGGCTGAAACCAAGGCCAAGAAGTTCGCCGAGCTGTACTCGCCGCATTTTCCCCATCAGGCCATTGTCGATGGGAGCGGTCTGATTCGGCTTCCGCGGAATGAATTTTACCAGGCTAAGGTGGATGGGAAAAGCCTGGTGATCTGGACCGGGGATGCACAGTCGGTGACCCCAGAGGGACACTATGAGATTGTGGAGAAGGTTTTGGATTTTGCCGAGAGGTTGGGAATAAAGAAGATCTTCACGATGGGGGGCTTTGCCACGGGAAAGTTCTCAAGGGCCCAGCCGAGGGTGGTTGCCCTTGGTGATCCTGAGCTGCTCCGGGAAGTCGCTCCCCATGGAGTTTCCATAGAGAAAAGAGGTGGGCCCATCATCGGCGCGGCCGGGCTGCTGGTCGGGCTGGGAAAGCTGCGCCGGTTGCCGGGAGTTTGCCTGCTGGGTGAGACCCACGGGATGCTGGTTGATCACCGCGCGGCGCAGGCGGTTCTCCAAGTGGTGCTGAAGGTACTGGGTCTGAACATCAGCCTGGAAAACCTGCAGCAAAGGGCGAGGGAAACGGAACAGATGATTGAACGGGTTCAGCGGGAAATTATGAGCCGCGAGGAGATGATGAAGAAACGCGAGGAGGAAGAGTCCTGGTATATTGGTTAATTCATTTCACTGTTTTTCTGTTGTTCAAAGTTTAAATTGAGGTGTGGCGGGGTGGCGAATTGACTGAGTTCAGGAGTTATGCCGCGGATTTTCACATTCACTCGAAGTATTCGGGTGCCACCTCCAGTCAGATGGATGTGAGCACGATAGCGGCGCAGGCCAGGCTCAAGGGGCTCACCTTTGTCGGAACTGGTGACGTCTTTCATCCTGCCTGGTTCCGCAGCCTGAAGGAGGAGCTGGTTGAGGTTGCCGCGGGGACGTATGAGCACCGGCGCTACGGGACGAAATTTATCCTGACGGTCGAGGTCGAGGACCAGAACCGCGTGCACCACGTCATCATTTTACCCTCCTTCTCAACCGCCGAGAGCGTTCGTGAGGAGCTGGCCAGATATTCCAAGGACATCGACAGAGACGGTCGGGCACACATCGAGCTGAGCGCCCAGGAGATTGCTGATATCGTGACTGCCCATGACTGTCTGATCGGGCCGTCTCACGCCTTCACACCCTGGACCAGCGTTTACAAGGAGTTCGACAGCCTCAAGGAGTGCTATGGTGATAGGCTCGGCGCGGTCAGCTTCATCGAGCTGGGGCTGAGCGCTGACACTGACATGGCGGACAGGATAGCGGAGCTGGCCGACCTCACCTTTCTTTCCAACAGCGACGCTCACTCCCCTTGGCCCGACAAGCTGGGCAGGGAGTTCAACCGTCTGGGTCTTGCCGAGCCGACCTATGCTGAGGTCATCAAGGCGATCAGACGAGAGGACGGCAGGCGCGTACTGCTCAACGTCGGTTTCGACCCTCGCCTAGGTAAATATCATGTCACCGCCTGCTCCCGCTGTTTTAAGCAGTTCACGATGGAGGAGGCGGTCGGGTTGAAGTGGAGGTGTGACGACTGCCGCGGCTGGATAAAGAAGGGAGTCATGGACCGGGTGAATGAGCTCGCCGATTATCCTGAGCCCAGGCACCCGTCCCACCGCCCGGAGTATCTGAGGATAGCCCCACTGGCCGAGGTCATCGGGCTGGCCACCGGTGAAGACCCTCACTCGCCCGGCGTCAAGGCTGAGTGGGAGAAGCTGGTGATGAGCTTTGGTGATGAGATCTCGGTGCTGGTGGACGTTGTTCCCGAACTGCTGCTTGAGGTCACCAGCCCGAGAATAGTAGAGGTTATAAAGTCGTTCAGGACAGGAACATTAAGGGTGATTCCGGGTGGAGGCGGGCGCTATGGCCATCTGGAGCTGGGAACGGAGGTGGCCAGGAGGCTGCCGCCGAAGCCGCAGAGAAAGCTCACGGAGTTTGGAACATGAAGGTGGATCAGAATCTCTGTGTCAGATGTGGTGGCTGCGTGGGCGTTTGTCCCTTTGACGCCATCGAGGCCACGGATGGCAGCGTCGGAGCTAACCAGAAGTGCACCGACTGTGGCATCTGTGAGAGGGTCTGTCCGATGGGGGCGATCAAGGTTGAAAGAAAGCTATGATGTGGTCGTCGTCGGAGCTGGGCCAGCCGGGTCGGTGGCGGCTTATTCTGCGGCCAAGGGTGGGGCAAACGTCCTGATGCTTGAGCGCCGCCGGGAGATAGGTGTTCCGGTTCAGTGCGGGGAGGCGCTTTCAGAGGATGTTCTCAAGGAGATGAAGATCAAGCCTGACCCGAGCTGGGCGGTCAACCCCACCAGCTCGGTGAAAATAGTTTCCCCCTCAGGCATAGCCGTTCGCATCTCCGAGCGCAGGGTGACCGGGAAGGTGGGCTACATCCTGAACCGCAAGGTGTTTGACAAGTACCTGGCCGTCAGGGCTGCTGAAGCTGGGGCCGACATCAGGGTGGGGACTTACGTGTACGGTCTGGTGATGAGGGACGGCAGAATTTGTGGTGTCAGGGCCAGAGGTGTTGGTGAGGACTTTGAGGTTGGAGCCAAGGTGGTGATAGCTGCCGACGGAGTTGGTTCCCGGGTGGCTCGCTGGGCCGGGATGAACACGGCGGTAAAGCTGGATGACTTTGAGAGCGGCATCCAGTTCCAGATGGTCGGGGTTGATTTTGAGTCGCCGACGATGCTGGAGTTTTACCTCAGCAGCAGGATAGCTCCCGGAGGTTATGCCTGGGTGTTCCCCAAGGGCGAGCACATGGCCAACGTGGGTCTGGGGGTGCTGGGCAGCCGGGCCGAGCGGAGGGCCATCGACTATCTTCGTGATTTCGTGGCGAACACACCTGCCCTGGCGAAGGGTAAGGTGGTCGAGATAAATGCCGGAGGGATCCCTGTAGGGGGGCCGCTGAAGCAGACGGTGAAAGGCAACGTTGTCTTGGTTGGTGACGCTGCCCGCCAGGTCAACGCCCTCACCGGAGGAGGCATTGACTCTGCCATGCGCGCCGGACAAATCGCCGGGGAAGTGGTAGCTGAGGCGGTTAAAGAGGGAGATGTCTCGGAGAGAAAGCTGAAGGAGTATGAGAGGCGATGGCGGGAGAAAATGGGCAAATCGCATGAGAGATATCTGAAGGCGAAGAACGTGCTGCTTAGTCTCAGCGACCGAGAGCTGGATCAGCTTGCCGAGACCCTTGCCAAGGTTGACTTTGAAAGGATCAGCCTGACCGACATGCTGAAGGTGCTGGTAAGGTCACACCCCAAGTTGCTCTGGAAGCTAAAGGGACTGGTTTGATTTCAGAGGTTGCGTTTTCATTCCTTGGGCAGTTTTTTCCACAGAACCGCGACCGCGATTAAACCTATTAGACCGGAAATCAAAAAGGCCGAGGTTGGGCCAAAGGAATCGGCGATGGCGCCACCCACGCCCGGGAAGACCCCCCAGCCGATCGAGATGACCAAGTTGAAGATGCCCATCAGGTAGCCCACGCCACCACCTGATTTCGAAAGTGCGCTTAAAACTGAGGGATACATCGATCCCGTTGCAAGGGCAAGTAGGATCAAAAAGGCGGTTAGAGAAACGGCGTTTGATGCCGTGTAAAGAAGAAGAAAAACCAATGAAGCCCCAGACAGTCCTGCCAAGATGAGGGGACGGTAGCCCACCCTGTCTGAAAGGGCGCCTAGGGGAGTGAAGATCAACGCTCGGACCAGGACGAAAAGCGTTATCAGCAGCCCAACATCGAATGCCGACATTCCGAGACTCGCAGTTGCGTAGACGGGGACGATGGTGTTGATCAGCGCTATCGTGCCCACATATATCAGGCCAGCGAAGCAGAGTGTCAATATTTTGGTTAGGTTTGGTTTGTCCGTGGTAGGTTGAGGTTCGATTTCAGGTATCTTGGTCGCCACCGCGGTTGAGGCTAGGGCCACCAGCCCCCAGAGGATAAAGGTCATCTGGGCCCCTGCCATCGAGTAACAGAAACCACCAATGATCGGACCTAAGGCAACCCCGA
>JACIWF010000040.1 GCA_014361095.1 Hadesarchaea archaeon
TGCCTTCTGAAAGGTTTCAAGGGCAACTTTCCACCCCTTGGATCTTCTGAGTTGATCGAGAGTTCTGCGGGCCTCGTCGATCTGGGAATGGTGAATGGCTATCAGATCGGCCTTCCTCTTCGCCTCCGATGATTTTTTATAGAGACTTCCGAACCGCTGTTGCTGTTCCAGCTGCCTTTTCAGCAGCGACTCCACCTTTTTCTCATAATCCTTCCTCCTTCTTTCACTCGCGGCCATCACTGCCACGGTGCTGAAATATTCGTCCAGTGCTTCGTTGAATGAGTCGAATCTCCTTAGCTTCCGGCCGAGATGTGTTTTAAATTCAAATGGGGTGAAATCAACCGGTCTCTCTCCCTCGTAGACGATAAATGGCGCCGGCTCCGCGGAGAGAATTTCCTTCAGGGATTTCAGTATGGACTCCAGATCCTTTTCAGAAAGCTCGCTAGGTTTTAGTCCCTTGGCCACAGCGGCCCGGGCACAGATTTCCTCAGCGAGAGGACCACCCAGTCCCAGGTTTATAGCCAGCCCCCTGACGGTATCCTGGGCGCCCGCCAGTTTAGTCTTTAGCCCCTCAATATCGAGCCCGAATAGGTCGACGTTGGTTCCGGGAGGGTAGTGGTAGATGAGGCCGGCCTGGAGGGAGCGGTGCTTCCAGGCAGCAATTCGGTAGGGCTGGATGATGGTCCTTTGCGAGTCACAGAGGATGATGTTCCCCTCGCCAAAGAGCTCGGCAACTAAGATTTTTTCCACCTCACCGGAGAACCTGATTTCAACGATGCGCTCGAAATCCGGTTGGCTTATGTCCAAAATTTTAGCGTTTTCAAGGTGTTTTCTCAGCAGCATGGCAAAGGAAGTCGGCTGTTTTGGGGCCTGGTAGACCCGGCTTGTTAGGTGAATCCGGCACCCGGGCTCGATCACCAGGTCTTGACGTCCTTTTTCTTGGGAGTGGAGACGCAGGATCACCGTGCCGTCGATCTCGTAGACATTTTCGACCCGATTACCAATAGCGTTTTTAAGCTCGCGAACGCAGACCATAATGTCAAGGCTCGACATTGACAGTTTCACGGCATCACCAGGTGGATGGTATGGACATAACGGCAAAGCTCACCCTTGCGTTTTCGGGAGCAGGGATATTGGCAGGCATCATCTCCAGCTTCCTGCCCAACGCTTGGCTGGCCTTGCTCGTCGCATTTATTTTTCTCTATGCATCTTATAAGCTGACCACTTATCTCCTGAAGAAAACGCCGCCCCCTTCAGCTCCGGGTTCTCAGGCCCCTGGACAGACCCCGGTCCAGACCACGGCGCAGACACCACCGGTAAAGAAAACAGCCACCATGAAAGGATTCAGGCTCTTCTTTGCCACCTTGGTCACCAGAGGGGGACCGGAGGATAAGGAAACCGAGGCGAAATTCTGGTTTTGGTCTTACTACATCATGTGGTTCATCTTCTGGGTCATGGTCTATACAATAATGTTGATCTGGTGACCGGTTTACAGGCTCCGGGCCTGATGTTTTTATCACAGCTGAAAGTAGTTTACCACAGTGGTGGCGAGGATGCAGAGTAAAATTGACGCCTTGGGTGAGAAAAAGCTGAAAATCATCGCCGACCACCGGGAGGAGGCATCGGGAGTTATCAATGAACTTAGGCAGCTGGGGGTTGACCTTGAGATTCGTCAGTTGAAAGTGGGCGACTTTATCCTCAGTGACCGCGTCGGTGTCGAGCGTAAGTCCGTCAACGATTTCTTGCAATCGATAGTCGACAAGCGTCTCATGCCCCAGGCAAATTTGCTTCGGGAGTGTTTTGAGCGTCCGGTGTTGATAATTGAGGGAAAGGGGCTTTACAATCGGCGGGCCATACACCCCAACGCTATCCGCGGCTCGTTGGCAGCTCTGGCCGTTGATGTTGGCATCCCCATCATCCCGACCGTTGATGAGAAGGAAACGGCATTGGTTTTAGTTGCCATTGCTCGGCGGGAACAGATCTCCGAGAAAAGGGAGGTCGCCGTCCGCGGACAGCCAAAGAAGTTCAGCCTGTCCGAGTACCAGCGCTATATTGTGGAGGGGTTGCCCGGGGTCTCAGCGGTCCTGGCCAAGCGGCTGCTGGATCACTTCGGCACGGTGGAAAGGGTCATGTGTGCTTCCGAGGAAGAGCTCCGTCAGGTTAACGGCATAGGTAAGGAGAAGGCCAGAGAGATCAGAAAAGTGCTGACAGCTAGCTACGAGCCGGAAGCCCCTCAACAAACTCCTTGATCAGATTTATCGCCAGCTTTATATTTTCCATCGAGGTCGCGTAGCTCAACCTAACGTGCCCCTCGCCGCCGGGACCGAAGCCGCTTCCAGGCACGGCGGCCACCCCCTTGCTTTTGAGCAGGGACTCGCAGAAATCAAAGGAACTGATTCCAAGTTTTTTAATGCTGGGGAAGACATAGAAAGCCCCACGTGGTTTCAGACAATCAATGCCGTCGATACCATTCAGCCCCTCGACCAAGACATCCCTGCGCCTGCGATATTCTGCCCGCATCTCAGCGACGAAGTCTTGGGGTCCCCGGAGCGCGGCAATCGCTGCCATCTGCACGAAGCCGGCGGTACATGAGGTGGAAGCCTCCTGGATCTTGGCCATTTCAGCGATGAAGTCAGCCGGAGCCACGGCATAACCTATTCTCCATCCGGTCATGGCGTAAGCCTTGGAGAATCCGTTGATGCTGATCGTCCGCTCAGCCATTTCGGGGAATTTAAGTGGATTGCCCTGTTCACCTTCGTAGACCAGCACGTTGTAGATATCATCGGAGAGAACCAAAAGGTCATGGTCAACTGCCACTTCCAAGATCGGTTTCAGATCGGCAGCGCTCATCACCGCTCCGGTTGGATTGTTCGGGTAGTTGAGTAAAAGCAGACGGGATTTTGGAGTTATGGCGCCTTTTAGTTTTTCTATATCGAGTTTGAATTCGTTTTCTGCCGACCCCTCAATGAATACCGGTTTACCCCCCACGATCTTTACCATGGCTTCATAGGTCCAGCAAGGGCTCGGGATCAGGACCTCGTCACCGGGGTCCAGCGCCGCCGCCAGCGCGCAGAAAATCGAGTGCTTGGCTCCCGGTGTCACGATAACGTTCTTTGCCGTTATCTCAATTCCCTGCTTGGCATAGTGCTCAGCAATTGCCTCACGCAGCTCGGGAATGCCGGCACTGGGGGTGTATTTCGTCACACCTTTGTCTAAAGCCTGTTTTGCGGCCTCCTTGATGTGAGCCGGAGTATCAAAGTCAGGCTCCCCGACTTCCATGTGGATTATTTTTCTCCCGGAGCGTTCTAGTTCCTTGGCCAGGGCTAAAACTTTGAGGGTGCTGGAAGGAGGTATTGAATTCATTTTCTTGGCAGCCTTCATGGACATCCCGCTAACATTTTAGGCTTTCATATAAAATCCTTTACTTGATCCTCATGCACTGGATAGATGCCGTGGCAAACGAGCTGGTGAAACGAGGCGGTAGACAGGTCATCGCCAGCGGCATCTCCATTTCCGGTCACGTTCACATAGGGCATTCGAACGACGTCTTCATTGCAGACGCCGTGCGCAGGGCAGTTGGAGAGCTTGGCCTTGAGGCCGAGAGCGTTTGGTGCGCTGATGACTACGACCCGATGCGGCGCATACCATGGCCGTTGAACGAGGGGGAGCTGGCGGAGAGATACAAACAGTATCTGGGATTTCCCTACGCCAATATTCCTTCCCCGGACCCCAACTATCGTGATTTTGTGGATTACTTCTCCAGACCTTTCATAGAGTCTCTGAAACACTTTGGGATCGAGGTCAGAATACACTCCGGTGCCAAGGCCTATAGGGATGGGCGGATGGCGGATTTGATAAAAAGGTCTCTGGAGAATTCCGAGACAATAAGATCCATCTTGAACCAATATCGCGATAAACCCCTGCCGGACAACTGGTTGCCCGTAGATGTCGTCTGCGAAAACTGCGGCCGGATCTCCACGACGAGGGCCATTTCCTGGCATGGGGACTTTGTCAGCTACAGATGCGAAGGCGCGGACTATGTCGCCGGATGTGGTCATGAAGGAGAGGCCGACTATACTTCTGGAGGGGCGAAGCTCACCTGGCGGGTGGAATGGCCCGCCCGCTGGAAACTTCTCGGCGTCACCTGCGAGCCCTTCGGCAAGGATCATGCGGTTCGCGGCGGAAGCTACGACACCGGCAAGCTTATCGCCAGAAAGGTTTTCGACTACGAGGCGCCTTATCCCATACCTTATGAGTGGGTGAGCATGAAGGGTAAGAAGCTATCATCCTCTAAGGGCGTGGTCTTCACCCTGAAGCAGTGGCTGGAGATCGCGGAACCAGAGATACTTCGTTACTTCATCTTCCGCAGCAAGCCCATGAAGGCGAAGGTGTTCGACCCCGGTCTGCCGCTTCTCGACCTGATTGATGAATATGATTTGGTCGAGCGCGCTTACTACGATAAAACGGATGAGGCAGGCAAGCGGGAGGAACAGCAGAGGCGCATCTATGAGCTCTCCCAGGTAGGGCGGGTCTCCGAGACCCCCATAAGAAGGATCTCCTATCGATTCGCCGCGGTTCTGGCCCAAGTTACAAATGATGAGGAGAAGATCATCAAAGTTCTGATCTCGAGGGGGATGCTGGTCAACCCCGGCGAGCTAGAGATAAAACTGGCCCTGCGCCGCCTGGAGCTGGCCAGAAACTGGGTCATGAATTACGCTCCGGAGCACCTGCGGTTTAAGATCTTGGAGCAGGTGCCCGCTGAAATTCTCGCAGCCCTCACCCCGAAACAGAAGCAGGCGTTGGGACAGCTGGCTGATGATTTGGCCGGAAGGGAGTTTACTCCGGTTGAGCTTCATAATCACGTTTATGCGGTGGCGGAGATGACGGGACAGAAACCAAATGAACTCTTTCAGGCGATTTATCGGGTTCTCCTTGGGCGTGACTCGGGCCCCAGAGTCGGGAATTTCATCTCCGCTTTGGACAGAGAATTTGTTGTCTCGAGGTTCAGGGAAGCCTCCCTTTAAGGCCGATCTTCATGTCGGGATTTTCCCGCATCAGCTCCCTGAAGACCTCCTCGAAGTTCTCCCCGAGTGCCAGCTCCCTCCGGATGAAGATGCCCGTGTGTCCTATTTTGGCCCGCCTCGTCAAAACTTGAACCCTTTCCTTGACGATTTCCAGACCCACTCCAAGCTTTTTGGCCACGGTGCTTTCGTGGCCCAGCACCGGACTCTCCAGGTGTCCCTTTTCTGTGGGTTCGATCAGCATGAGCCTTTTATCGACGCCCGGGACCCTGATATTTTTCCTCAGCTCGTCAGCACCGGCAGCACCGCCAAAATAGTAGAACTCTAATTCGGTTCGGCGGGGTTTGACGAGAGGAAACGTAACCGATCTGTCGTCCTCAATGTAAAGGTGGGCTTTGGGAAGCTGCCAGGGAGTGGCCATCACGATTTCCCTTTTTATCGGTTCAAGTCCAGCCTTCAGAAGGGTTAGTTCCAGCTGATAGGAGGGAAGGACATGGAGTATAACCACGTCGACATCGCTGTTTTTGTCAACGTCTCCTCTGGCCACGCTGCCATGGACGATGGGGCTTAATCCCGAGGACTCAAGGGGCAGCATCAATTCCAAGGCTCTTTTTCTCAGCTCGTTCAAGATACTCCAGCGTTTTTCGTCGTAGGTGATTTCCCTGACGTCGGCTACACGTGCGGGCCTGACCATGGGATCAAAGCTCTATCTCGTGATCTGCCACGGCAAAGTTTTTGTTGTAAATGTGGAGCAGCGGTCTGACGAAGGACACGTTTAGTCTGCCATCTTTTAAGGCGTCCTTTTGCGCATGCGCGGCCACCACCTTGCCGCCCACCACCACGTATTCCGGTCCCTCGTGCGTCCAGTCCAGCTTGCATTCCAAGTTAGCAGGGCACTCGACAACCCTCGGTGGCTTTACCTTTAGTGACGGCTCCCAGGAGAGTTTGGCCTTTTCCAGCTCATTTACCCCGCGGGGGAAGTTCTTGCCGCAGAGGTACATCTGTTTTTTGATTTTTTCGGGAACTAAATTGAGCACGAACTCGCCAGTTTCGCAGATGTTGTGATAGGTGTCGCTTTCATAGCTGGTGGAGAAGGCAACTATGGGGGGCTCGGACTCAACTGGCGTCACCCAGGACATCGGAGCAGCGTTTATCCTCCCCTTCTTGTCAACGGTTGTGATGAGGACTATTGGCCTGGGCGCGATCAGCAGATATGCGTCTTTAAGTTCTATCTGCATATAATCAGTCCAGACTTTCCTTCAACCACTTTAAATATTGCGGCAGCCCTCCTTGGACTTTCAGGGAGATTATCTCAGGCACTTGATAGCTGTGTAGTTCCCTGATCCGGGAGGTCAGTCTTTCCATCTTTTTCGTCGCTGTTTTTATCACTAAGATCATCTCCCGTGATTTTTCGACCCTCCCCTGCCATCTGTAGACGGATGAGACATTGGGGATGATGCTCACACAGGCGGCAAGCTTCTCCGAAACTAGGGCGCGGGAAATTCTGTTCGCCTCACGTCGATCCTTTACCGTGGTCAGCACGATGGAGAACATCTTCCTCAACCAAAAGGTAAACGCATATGTTTAAAGATTGCCGGTGGTATTTTCTACGGTGCTGTCGGTGTACGAGGACATTCTCTTCATCGTGGCCATGTTCATCCTTTTCTGGATCTCTCTTGGTCTGGTGGACAGGTGGTTCAACCTTAAGAGGCACGGTTTTTCCATTTCCCCGGGTGTACTGATGTGGCGCACCAAGCGCGGCCTCAAATTCATCAGGCGGGTTGGTAAGGCCACGGGGTTCTGGCGTCTCTACGGTGACTTTGCCGTGGTGGCGGGAATTGGGCTGATGGTTTTTGTTTTCATCAACTTGGTGCTCAACTTGATGGTCCTGTTAACCCAGCCCACTGCTGCTGTTGCCGGAGTCCAGTTGGTTTTGCCCGGGCTGGTTCCCGGACTTACTCCGCTGGCTTGGGTAATAGGCATCGCCACCGTTCTCCTTGTCCATGAGTTCGCCCACGGCTTCCTGCTCAGCTCTCAGGGACTTAAGATAAAGTCGGTTGGGGGAATGCTGGTTGTGGCAATACCGGGAGCTTTTGTTGAGCCGGACGAAAAACAGCTCAGTAAGGCGCCAGTTCTGAAGCGACTGAGGATGTATGCGGCCGGGGCATTTTCAAATGTACTCTTTGCCCTCCTCTGTCTCCTGATAATCGTCCTTCTCGTCGTTCCGAAACCGGGAGCTTACGTCTATGCTGTTGCCAAAGATTACCCTGCCGACAACTGCGGCATAACCCCCGGCATGAGGATTTATTCCATCGATGGCATCCAGATAAACACCCCCGATGACTTCGAGAAATTCATGGCTCTAACCAAACCAGGTGAAAGCGTGAAACTGGTGACCAGTGCCGGAGAAATGGTAGTCACGCTGGCGCAACATCCGAGCCTTGAAGACAGAGGGTATCTTGGCGTGGCGCTTTTTTCGGCGTTTTCCCGGTGGAATTTCATCAATCCATTGTTTGTTCTCTGGACGGCCATGTCCGAGCTGATGGGCGGCAATGTCTTCCATCCCTTTATCTTCGAGGCCTTGGTTCCCTGGGCCGTCATCGATATATTGAAATGGATGTTTGTCCTGAATATCGGCATTGGTCTCTTTAATCTGATGCCGGCGGTTCCCCTCGATGGTGGCTACATCTTGAGGGGGATTCTGGAAAAGGTGGTTTCTGAGGAGAGGGCCAGGCAAATCACCAGGGCACTGTCGATCCTCGTCTTATTCATAATTTTGGCCAACTTCCTGCCTTACCTCTGGTGATGGAATGGCAGTTGAGGTCAGGGTTAAAATTGTCGGGCAAAGATCAACGCGCAGGGTGAAGGTGGAACCAGGCACCACCATCGCTGAATTGCTTAAAAAGGTCGGTCAGAATCGCGAGACCGTGGTTGTGAGACTGAACGGCAGGATCGTCGCTGAGGAGGAGCCCCTGAAAAAAGGGGACTTGGTGGAAATCCTTCCGGTAGTGACGGGTGGTTGAGTGCTAAGATGCAGCTTCTGCGGCCGGAGAGCCGTTTACCATAGGCGCTACGCCGGTGTTTTTCTGTGTGACCGGTGCATGATAAAAAGCGTTGAGCGAAGGTTTCGCAGGGCAATCAACCAGAACAAGCTCGTCAATCCGGGTGAAAGGATTGCCGTGGCTGTTTCGGGCGGTAAGGACAGCGTCGCCTGCCTGCATCTGCTCCACAATTACTGCCGGGGAAAGCGCGGTGAGGTGGTGGCCATAACCGTGGACGAGGGCATAAAGGGCTATCGTGATGGGAGCCTGCCGTTGGCCAGAGAAAACGCGGAGATCCTCGGCGTTGAGCATCATTTGGTCAGTTTTAAAAGCGCTTTTGGTGCCACGTTGGACGAGATGGTCAGGATCGCGGCCAAGAGAGGCACGGGGTTAAATCCCTGCACCTACTGCGGCGTCATGCGTCGGCACCTGCTGAATCAAGCGGCACGGGAGTTAAGGGCGGACAAGCTGGCAACGGGACACAATCTAGACGACGAGACGCAGGCCATAATGTTGAACTATGTTAGGGCCGACCTTTCCAGATTGTACCGTCTTGCGCCCATTTATGCGCCACGGGAGGGTTTTGTGCCCAGAATTAAACCCCTGCGGGAGATTCCGGAAAAAGAGATCGGACTCTACGTTTTGCTTAAGGGCATAAAGGTTCATCTGGCCGTTTGTCCCTACGCGAGCGGGATTCACACGGAGATACGAGATTTTTTAAACAGCCTTGAGGCCAATCATCCCAATTCAAAGTTCATGATACTTCGTATGTTTGAGGAGATCAGGCCCTATCTGAAGGAGGCTGTCCCTGAGTTTGAAATGAGGGGCTGTGAGAGGTGCGGGGAGCCGACTTCCACGAGGCTGTGCAAGACGTGCGAGCTGCTTCAGGGCATCGGTTTGGCGAAGAGACGAAAAAAGCTTATTTCAGATGGAGATAGTTGATTTGGCGGCGGGCTAGGCGGGCAGCTACCCCTTGCCTGTACCACAAACGGGGTTCATGGTGGGCCGAAGCCTGCGGGCGGCGCTCGGAACTGCACGTCGACCTGGCTTTCGGCGACGAAGTCCTGTCCCATCGGGCCGGCGGCGGCAGGGTTCAGGCCGTAGGGTCTGAATTAACTGCCCTTGCCTCCTGAACCCCCCAGGGGCGGAAGTCAGCAAGGGTGAGGAGGACGTTCGGCGCTGGTGGCAAACGGGATGGAGCTTGAGGCCAGCCATCGATGTACAGGGAAGGCGTCAACCGTGGGCGCGCCCGTCGCCTTTTTGATAAATTTGAAATTTTCGAGTAGAGCTTTAATAATCAGTTGAGAGTATTGATTGGGCCGGGGTGGCCCAGCCCGGTAAGGCGGCAGGTTGCTAAACTTTCTGCAGATACCTGCTGGCGCGTTGCGCCTCAGGGGTTCAAATCCCCTCCCCGGCGCCATCTCTGAGCTTCGGCCGATCCACCTTTCAGTTCAACCTCTTTTAAGCTCCGAAATCGAGTTCATTTTAGGATCCATATGGCAGGAGCTGAAACTCAGACGCTGGCCGGGCGAGTCGTTTTTCAGTACTTCTACGACTGCGGCGGTGAGATAGATCTTGAAAAAGTTAACCGGGAAAGCTTGAAGGTAATCAGCCGTGCCGCTCCAAAGAGGGCCCGCGTTCTTGCGCCAAAGTATGAGGAGGTGGGGCTGCAGCCTTTAGAGGTGGAGTTGGCTATCAAAAACATCGATGACCACGAGGCAAAAATTTTGGGCAAGATCTTTCCAATAGGAGTCATTGAGATATATGTTGCCGTTGATTTCCATAATTCAACCCTGGAAAATTTAATAAAGCTGGTTAGGCTGGATGAGCGTCCGGTGAAGTTTCAAGGCGAGGTGGTTGAGTTTGAGACGAT
>JACIWF010000041.1 GCA_014361095.1 Hadesarchaea archaeon
TCGGCAATAGGATCCACTTGAAGGTAGACCTTCCGACTGTACAGTTCTGCCTAAAATGAGTCAAGCACGATTTCCTTCAAATCATCTAAGGTAACGGGCTTTCTACCACCACCCAACAGCCTTTTGTTCTCGAATGCTCGCTCTGCAATTTTCAAGGCCTCTCCTCTGTCCACGAAATCAGAAAGTCCTTTCACCCCGTACTTCTCATATAGGTCTCTGATGCTCTCCCTTATGTCGATGCCAGTGGACTTCTCGAGCCTTCTGAATTTCTCATCTTCAGCGTAAAATTTCAGAAATGCGGGCAGGAAAACAGCGTTCGCCAACCCATGGGGAACGTCGCACATCCCACCCAGCACGTGGCTCAGCGCATGGACTACCGAAGTCTGAGCGTTCGTGATCGCGATCCCTCCCAAAACTGAACTCAGCATCATCCGCTTCCTCCCATCGGCCACGTCCGATATCGCTTCTTCTATCCCCTCGAAGAAGACCTTCACTCCGCTCTCGCAAATTATGTCAGTCAGTGGATCGCAGAACTTCGTGAGGTAGGCTTCGATGTTGTGGCAGAGAGCGTCTATGGATGTGTGGATCGTGAGATCCTTAGGCAGCCCGAACGTAAGTTTTTCGTCGATGATTGCCACATCGGGGTAAATATTCTCTGAGGCAACAGATTTTTTTACATCTTTGAGTTTGAGTACAGAATACTTCGTTACCTCACTTCCAGATCCATGGGTTGTGGGAACTGCGATGAGTTTCTTGGCCTTGTGCCTGATCTTTTCCACGCCGATGAAATTTTCTATCTCCTCTTCATTTTCCATCCTCGCTGCTAGGATCTTGGCCACATCTATGATGCTTCCTCCCCCGATGGCGAGCACATAGTCGAATCTCTTATCTTCTATCTCATGCCAGTAGGCTCGGACGGACTCAACTGTTGGCTCGGGAGATATCCTCAGGATGCACAGGTCAAGCCCCTTCAACGGCGCTGGGTCAAAGCACCTCCTACAGCAGAGCAGCCCGGCACCCTCTAATTTGAGTTTTGCTATCTCCTGAGCAAAGTCACCAAAGATTATGTTTGTCCGTATGAACACATTAGGTCTCCTCCACCACTTCAACCATTTTTCTTCCTGATTTTTTGGAAATAATTTTTACTTGAGAAGATGATAAAGCGTTTCGCTAACTTCTTGATCAACTGTACGTTGACTCTGCTGCCGACAGGCTTAAAATTTAATTCTACCGTTATTTTATCCCCATCTATTTGACAAAATCTTTGGAACTCCATCATTTATCCCTTTTAAAATTTGAGCAGAGTTTGATGGAATAACTGATTATTTGCTAGCCCGCTTCCATGGCGATTTTCCCTTTGCCCTTTAGTGTTCTTCTTTTTTAATCACCTTACCTTATTTATCAGTTGGAACAGTGCAACACCCTTCTGTACGCGGCCAGACCCGCAGGTGGAGCCTTGAGGTGTCCTTGCTCTTTGTGAAACGCATGAAATTCCGTCTTCTTTCAAAGGCGCCCAAATAGCATTCAGGAGCTTCCTCAGTGGCCCTAGCGGCTTTTTCTTTGCCCTTCCAAAGCATTTGGTGAAAGACCATATTCGGGCTTGTATCTTTCGCGTAACCTGAGATGGTGGTGGAAATCCTCAGGGAAATGGATCTTAGGAGCTTAGAAGGTTACGGCAAGCACACACTAGGTTAAGGCGGGAGGTAGAGTATCCCGAACTGATCCTTGGTTGACGCTAGCTTCACCAACAACTCGGACCCGAAAGACGCTTAACTGCTACGTTTTCTCGGCTTCAGGTTAGCGCCGCATTCGGTACAGAACTTTGAATCCGCCGGAATCTGTGCTCCGCATTTAGGACAGATTGCCAGAACCTTTGCCAGCTTGGTTTCGGCGGCCGGCTCGGGTTCAGGTTTTTCCGACCTCGTTGCGCGGTCCGGTTTTCGCCTGCCCCGCGCTGATCTTATCGCACCAGCGATTGCCACGATCACTATCACCACAGCGACAAATGGCAGCATTTCCGTCAGCTCGGGAGGAATTGTCGGTTCCACTGGAGTTGTCGTTTGTGGTGTTGTGTAAGTGGTGGTGACCTCAGGATATTCCCAGTTCACCAGTCCGTTCTCGGCCATCCTGGACCAAACATAAAAACCGGTGCCACTCTCCCTGTCAGCGCTGTAAGTGTAAGTTTGCTGAGGGTTCAGAAATGTTATCTCGCTGGAAACGTCAAACCAGGTCGACCAGGTTCCATCCTGTAGCAAGGATTTTTTGACGACCACATTGTCCAGAAAAGGTATGGGTGAGATATTGGTGACGTTGAAATTCAGCTTGTTACCCGCATTCTCCAGCGCCAGCGCTACTGGAGTGACCTCGTTGATGACCTCCCAGCCGGTGAGGACGATGCTGTAGGTGACGCCAGATTCTATTACTCCTGACCCCGGTGGAGCCTCTCTGTACCAGTAGTGCCAGCTCTCTTCACGAGTTCTGGCGGTGACTATCTTCCGCACGTCTCCGATGTCTCCCCAGGTGGGATCGACCGTCAGCCAGCCGTAGTCGGGAATCCAGATCTCAACCCAGGCATGGCTCGTCGTTGTCTGGATCTCTTGGCGCAGATCAGTTTTCTCGTTCCTCAGCCCATAGCCAAGGACGCTGCGCGCCGGTATGCCCACGGCCCGGCAAAAGCCCATGAACAGGTTGGCGTAGTCGGTGCAGACTCCCGAGCGAACGCTCAGCATCTCGTTGTCGGTCAGGTCAGGGATCTTGACTCCGGATTGTCTCGCTGCCCACTTGGCCTCGTCGTAGGAGACGTTCTTCTTTATCCAATCGACGAACTTGGCGATGATCTTTGGGACGTCATTGCCGGCCTCGCCCACCAGCTGCAGCGCTTGGTTGACCACTTCGGCAGAAACGGTGACGTGTTCGTCGGGCAGGAGATATTGGGCCACATCCTCTTCCACAGTTGCCGGCAAGGGCTGGTGAGGCACGGCGGCGGTGTTGCTCAGATCGACCGTGACCACGAAGGTGCCGGTGAAGATGTTTCTGGTGTAGATATCCGTTGTCTCGACCACCCAAACATCCTTGCCATCGATGGTCTGGATGCTGCCCTGATCCAGCGTCGCCTGTACCGTCTGATGCGCGGTCTGAACCGGGATGTCGTAAATTTCCACGCGGATGGAGGTCCTGCCAGGGTAGTACTGGCCTTCCCAGGGCAGCTCAATCCGATATCGCAGCGTGTATCTCGCGGTGAGCGGCAGACCGTCCTCGGCAGCTGCTACCGGAGTTGCTGTTGAGAATCCCAGCACAGCAATCAGCGCCAAGCAGATGAAGACGATTGCGGATTTTTTCATTTTATCATGTTGAATGTAGGGTTTAGATGTATAAAATTTGGGTCGGCCGGCGCTGGACTATTTTTGGCGCTTCAGGCGGGCCCCGCATTCCGGGCAGAATTTTGAGTTCAACGGAATCCTCTCGTAGCACTCGGGGCAGATGGCCAGAATCAGCGTCGCCTCCGGCTGATGTTCTTCTTCCTTGATGATCACGGCCTGTCCCTTGGCGGTGAGAACCTTCCAGGCGGTCAGCGACATCGCCTGCCGCCTGTACTCCACGTTGATCACGGCGTTCGCTCCCAGCTTCCGGGCCTTCTCCTTCAGCTTGAGATTTACCTCCTCTAGGGTTGGTTCTCGTGAGAAAGCCGTGGTGGCGTGGACCTTGGCCTGAATTTCCCCGATGACTTCGTAGGGAACGGCTGGAGCTTCGGAGTAAATCTTAATTTTTGATAGGTCGTCGGATTGCTTCATTTTCATCCTGACTTCACTATTTTCAAGCCGGTTTATAACATGTTAGTTAACTGGGTAGATTAATCTGTCCCGACCTTGATTGTTTTTGCGTACTAGTAGCCAGCTATTTCTTTTCTGGAGCGTTGCTATGATTGATTTCTGTTATCGTTTCCAGCTAATTTTACCTGATAAACCGGTGGAACGCAATTTTTGTGTTGCTAAAAACATATAAGCGACCAGCGCCATTTTTTGATGGTATGGGATGGCGATGGATGTCACCTTTGTCATCGAAATCCTGGTCTTAGCCGTGGAGATTTTAGTGATCGCCCTGGTCCTGATCCATTTCCACAGGCTGGAGAAGAACACCGAGGCGGTGAATCGTCTCATCAAGAAGCTAGACGACCACATCGATAAACTGGACGGCCACATCACCGGGCTTGACCACAGCCACGAACGCATCGAAAAGTGTGTCTACCGGTTGTCCGAGATGGAGTCTCAGATCTACGATTATCTGAAGAAGCAGGGGAAAAAACCACAGCGTCCTTGATTCGAGATCGGCCGGGATTTGGATATCGATTAATAATCCCGCTGACAATTGATTATTGATGTCCGGCAGCCTGCAGGTGCTGTCCAAGATCCCGAGCTATTCACGCGAGCTGGGGTTAAACCTCAGGAGACCGGAGGACCGGTTCAAGTGGTTTTTGGCCTCGCTGCTGTTCGCCAAGAGGATTTCTGCGAATGTGGCGAAGAAGACATATCGGATGTTTGAGGCCGAGGGGCTGCTAACCCCGGAGGCGATTCTGGCCGCCGGCTGGGACAGGCTGGTTGAGGTTCTGGACGCGGCTGGTTACGTGCGGTATGACTTTTCCACCGCCTCGACGCTTCTCGACACGATGGGGAGGATCAAATCGCTGGGGGGCCTCGAGCGCCTGCACCAGATTGCCGAGGACGCGAGGGATCTGGAGAGAAGGCTCCAAGAACTGAAGGGGGTCGGTCCGGTCGCCTGCAACATCTTCCTGAGGGAGCTGCGGGGGATCTGGCCCAAGGCGAATCCCAGTCCTTCCAAGGTGGCCCTGCAGCTGGGCGAGAGTTTGGCGCTCTCTAGGCCTCAGGTCGAGCGGTATGAGTCGGCCTTGATCAGGGTTCATCTGGAATACTGCAAGCGGCGAAAGTGCCTCAGCTGCCCCTTGGGAAAATACTGCCGGAATTTCACGCGTCCGCAGAGCTGGTAGCCTTCATTCGATGATCGGGAGTATCTCCGCCGTGATGAAGTCGATGAACTCCTGCACCGTTGATCTGCTGAAGAGAGTGACAACCACGTTTCTGGTGACGCCCACGACCAGGCCCCTTTTGGCCACCTCCCAGACCACATACCACAGCTTCCCGTGCTCCAGATACTCGCGGTAGAGCTTGGTGTCCGCCAGCCCCGAGCCCGCTAGGGCCAGCTTGCCCACGCCCGGAATGTCTACGTTGTCGAACCAGATCAGCTTGGTCGCGTGGGGGTTGGACTCGTGGAGCTCCTTCAGCGTCTCATGGGTGATCTTGGTCTCGACGATGGCACCTGTTTTGATGAAGATGATGTCGCTGAGCCGGTTGGCCACGTAGTTCGTCAGCAGCTTCTTCACCCCCCGGGCCTTGGATGGGGCCAGCACGATCAGGAAGAGACGCCCCCGGTATCTCTTGATCCAGAAGGGAACCTCCTCGGTGACCACCGTCTCGACCAGGCCCCGCTTGTAGTAGCGGCTGATGACGAAGTCCTTGCTGAAGATCGCGGAGAAGGTGTCGCCCTCAAGCTTGGGCTCGAGGATCTCGGTGGTCAGCTTCTTGGTCTCCTTGCCCGATCCGTAGGGCTCCTCCTCCCGGAATGACTTGAGCTTGCGCGCGACCAGCGACAGTTCAACCGGCTCCTTCAGCTCGAAGATCTTTACCACCAGCACCATGCCCATTACCTCAAGTTTTAAACTCAGACGTTGTCTTATATAGGAACTACAAAGTTTTAACTGATTCCCATGGCGGCCCTGATCCGGGAGATCATACTGGAGAACTTCATGTCCCACGAGTACTCGAGGATTCCGCTCAAGTCGGGGCTCAACATCATCGTCGGGCCCAACGGGGCGGGTAAGTCCTCGATACTTCTTGGGCTGGCGGTGGCGCTGGGGCAGACCTACACCGAGCGCTCGCGCCGCCTCAGCGACCTGATCAGGAGGGGCAAGGAGCTGGGCCGCGTCAGCGTTGTTTTCGATAATTCGGTGAGGGATGGAAAGAGGCCGATCGCGAGCATAAATTCCGACACCATCGTCCTCTCCCGCTACCTGAGCCGGGATGGCAACTACTGGCATGAGATTAACTCGCGGGCCTCGACCAAAGGCGAGGTCATGCACCTGCTGCGGCGGCTGTCGATAAACCCGGACAACATGCTCATCATCATGCACCAGAGCATGATCGATGTCTTCGGGGCCATAGACAGCAAGGAGAGGCTGAAGGTGGTGGAGGAGGTCGTCGGGCTGAAGGAGTACCGGGACATGATCCTGGAGGCCCGGGAGAAGCTTTCCCACAGCCTCAGCGAGGAGGAGGCGGTAAAGAGCCTGCTGGAGAAGGCCCAGGAGACACTGCGCTACTGGGAGGGAGAGTACCAGCGCTTCAGGAGGAAACAGGAACTGGGGTCGAGGAAGCTCGAGCTTGAGGTTGAGCTGGCTTGGTCGAAGTTCTTCCGGCAGATGGAGTCGGTGAGCAACCTCGAGCAGAGGCTGAGCGAGCTGGAGGGGGAGCTGAAGGAGATCAAGAAAGATTTGGCCAGAAGTTCCCGTGACGAGCAGGCCCTGGAGAAGAAGTTGAAGGAACTCGACTTCGAGATTGATTCAACCTATCAGAGGCTCATCGAGCAGGAGAGGGCCCACGCCGAGGCCGAGACGCGCGGCAAGATCCTGGAGAGTTTGGGTAAGACCTTCCAGAGGGTCAGGTCGGATTTCAAGGAGATCCTGGCTGGATTTGAGTCTGACCTGAAGCGGGCCCGCCTGGCAGCGACGGAGGCCGTGGAGAGGCTGAAGGAGACCCGTTCCAAGCTGGTTGCGGCCAAGAAGGAGAGCGAGCAGGCGAAGGAGGCCTACATCAACGCCAGGGTCAGGGGAGCGGTTCTCGGCCTCAAGCGTGAGCTGCTGGAGAAGGACATCTCCGAGGTTCAGTCGGAGCTGAGGAGGGCCAGGCGTGAGCTCGAGGAGATCGAGGCCGAGGCCAGCAAAATTGGGCCTAGGGTGGAGACCAAGAGAAAGCCGCAGGAGGTCATGGATGAGCTGAAGGCGACCAACATCCAGCTGGCCAGCCTCGCCGATGTTTCACCCGATGTCGAGCGGATGTATCTCAGCTACCAGAACACGTTGAAGGAGCTGCAGGCGAAGGCAGAGATCGCTGCGGCCAACCGAAAGCGAGCCCTCGAGGAGCTTGACCTGCGCCGGCAGAAGTGGAGGAGCGAGATCAACAAGCTGCTGCGCGAGGTCCGGGTGAGGTACCAGGAGATCCTGAGGAGGGTCAACGCCACCGGCGATGTCAGGCTGGAGAACCCCGACGACATCGACGAGGCGGGGCTGCAGCTGCTGGTGGGCTTCAGGGGCGCCGAGCCGCAGGTGCTGGATCCCCACACGCAGAGCGGCGGCGAGCGCACCACGGCGATCATGTGCTTTCTGTTGTCGCTTCAGCAGAGGATAAAGTCGCCGATCCGGGCCATAGATGAGTTCGAGATGCACATGGACCCGAAGAACCGGGAGCAGATGATGACCGAGATCCTCAACTCCATGAAGGATGAGGAGGCGCAGTACATCGTCATCACTCCCGGCAGACTGGTGAACGTGGAGGGGGTCCCGAACGTGATAACGGTTCAGAACATCGCTGGCCTGTCCAGCGTCAAGGTGGCCGCCTAGATGAAGGAGCGACAGGAGCTGCTGCAGCGCATTGTGGAGCTCTGCGACTCGGTGAGGAAGAGCGGGCTGGATCCATTTGACGTTGAGGTCAGGGAGTTCTTCGACCGACTCAGGGAGCTACTGCCCAAGCTGAAGACCAACGAGGAGCTCTACCTCGATGTTCAGGCGGTGCTCGGGCTGGCCGACGTCATCTTCCAGCAGGGTGAGTGGATCAAGCACAAGTCCTCCTTGCTATACTTGGACCCGCTGCTGATCACGCTCAAGCTCTACGCGCTTCAGCCGAGGGATCTTGCCGAGGTGCTCGTCCGCGCCTGGCACCCGATCATCGATCTCGAGAGTTTGTCCCTGCCCGCGATCAGGGAGGGCCTCGACTACTGGCGCAACCTGCCCGGGCTTGACGAGCGGTTCAAGGAGCTGGAGGTCGCCGAGGTCATGACCGGTGAGATAGCGCGCCGGGAGCTGGCCAAGATGGGGATACTCAGCGACGAGGACCTCACCGCCCTCCTCGACCGAACCTGGAGGGAGCTGAAGGAGGCGGTCGGGAAAAAGGAGTTCATCTCCTACTGGAAGTTCATTCAGGGTAAGAGCTTTGAGGAGACGGTCTTCCGGGCCTGGCTGGTCAGCTTCCTGGTGAGCTACGGCTACGCCACGCTGGATATAGACCCGCTCGAGGAGGAGATCAACCTGAGGCCGCTGCCGAAGCCGCAGGTGCTGGAGAACGTGGCGACGTTTTCCGTCCCCATTGCCATCAGCCGCGAGGAGTGGCTGAAGAGGAGGAAGAAGCTTGCCTGAGGCCCCGGATGTCGTTGAGCTCAGGGAGAAGCTGGCGCGGGCGGCCCAGCTGCTCTTCTTCAGGCATCACATGCAGCCCGGGGCCAAGGCCTGGGAGCTGCGGCGGGCGCTGGGAAGGGACTACGAGCAGATCCTGAAGCTGCTGGACGCCGAGCTGGAGAAGCTGGGGCTGACGGTGAAGAGGGTCAGTGAAGGTGAGGAACCTTCGGAATCGGATCGCTACTTCATCACCCTGCGCGGCCATCCCAAGCTCTCGGACGCACGCACGTTCGGGTGGCGGGTGGACGACATGGCGATGCTCACCGTGGCGCTGGCCCACATCCTCTCCCGCGGGGGCAAGGCGCCGCTGAAGGAGGTCGAGCGCATCCTGCAGGAGAAGTTTCCCCGCTGGCGGGTGGAGGCGACGATCGACCGCTTCATCAGACGGGGCTACCTCTCCGAGGACGATCAGGGGCTGCTTTACTTGGGCTGGCGGGCGATGGCGGAGGTTGACCAGAGGGCGCTGCTGGGGCTGCTGCTGGGAAAGGAGAAGGCCGAGGAAGCTGAGGCCGAGGGAGAGGAACCGGAGAAGGAGCCGGACAGCGGAACAACATAATTTATCAGCGGAAATGCGAATTCCAGCACCAAGGCTGATGATCTGGCTGCTGATGAGCTTATAATGCTAAAAAACGGCCAGGTTTAAAAAATTGGCGAGGTTAGTTGGGGAAAATTAACACACGCTTTCTGTGGTGGTAGAATGCGGCTTCCCGCCCTCTGCCGTACTTCGCCAAAGAGCAAATTTTGAAGGACCAGACCTTACAAGCGAGGATTTTAGTTCTCCTTGAAGACTGCAAGTAGACATGGAGCCGTAGTCCCTAACGAAGATACAACGCCCTTCAATGTCTCTCGCAAGCTTTGGTCCCTAGGTCCAAACTCGACAGCGAATGTTCCATGGGCCTCTTTTATCCTAAAGGCTTTGGACCGTCAAGTTCACATCGAAAATCGCGCAACACTTTCCGCAGGCTATACAATCCCATCTTTTCACTCTTCCTAATGGAATCAGAGACTTCATGTTAAGCTGCAGCCTTTCGAGCCAAATCGTAAGGAGCCGGTATCGTGCCGGAAACGTCGAAGGAATTTATGGTAGTTCTGTACAGCCAAAGATATTCCTCGACCATCCTCTCCGCCCCAAACTTTTCCTCGACGTACTCTCTGCAGGTCATAGGTTCTATGTGCTCCACCTCTCTCACGGCCTCGCACATGGCATGCAGGTCATCCACGACATAGCCTGAAATTCCGTTCTGGATCACCTCAGGGACAGCACCTTTCCTGAACCCGATCACGGGAGTTCCGCAAGCCATGGCCTCCGTCATAACTAGGCCAAATGGCTCCTCATAGATCGATGTGAAGAGTAAACACTTTGCATTTGCC
>JACIWF010000042.1 GCA_014361095.1 Hadesarchaea archaeon
GACCGCCTTTAGGAAGGGTTATCGAACTCAGGTACAGGAAATGGTAAAGCAGCAAAAGACGCTACGTTCGAGCGCAAAAAGTCGAATAAAAGGGAGGTGATTTTTTGGAAATTCCCGAACTTGGAATAAAGGACAGCAAACTGGCCAAAGATGTTGTTGAGATTCTCCAGAGCACTGATGATAAGTTTGACCTCGCGCACAAAATGGTTGCCATTGCTGACGAACGCATAAGAAATCAGACAACGAGAGATGTCATTGACATCGCAATTGAAATGGCAAGGAACTCGAACTTCTCTCTGACCAAAGAAGAACTCAGAAAAATAAAGCAACTTTTGCTTAAGTTGAAAAAAGATATCGAGTTGATCGAAAGTGGCGTGACCGACAATTATAAGTTGTGTTGTTTGCTTCGCTTGAGAGAATGGGCAGAAGATTGCTTCGAACGAATTCCAAAGACAGTGCCGGAACTGGTTCTGGAAAAATTGGAAAAGGGCGAAGTCCATTCCAAGTCGTTGCTGACTCGATACTGGTTAAGTAGCGAACTGTACCGCATATCTAAGAAAATCGATTTCTTTGATAAGTCCTTCAGTCGTCTTCAGAAAACATTGGAAAAAATCGCCAAAATCGCCGGTCTTTCAGGGCTTTGCGGGCGGTGAAGGGCATGGTGGAAAACATCAAGGTCGGGTTCGTGTTCTTCTCAGTGCGTCTGAACGTTGGTGGCAAGAGCGCGGAAGCAAAACTATACACTCCGCTCTGGATGAACCTGGACACCTATGCGCTGTGGTTTAAGAACTACCAACCCGCGCTGACAGAACTCTTTTCGACCATCTTCGAAGAGTTTGGGTTCGAACTGACCGGAAGCGGACAGAACCGTGCAGGCTACTACGCCAAATTCTCGACTGAATCACAAAGCTTCCAGAATTCGATAAAGCTGATCAGGAGGCTTTTCGAGGAGGGGTTGCTCGACTCGCACATGCCGGAGAACAAGCTGACAAAAGCGTGCTTCTTTCGAAGGCTTGGCGCCGAAAAGTGAACTTGCGAACGGACGAGAAAGACCTGAAGCAGGAGGTGAGATCTTGAGCACTCGAGGTTGCGTAGCCATAAAAACGGGGACCGGATGGCGCGGCGTCTACAACCACTGCGACAGCTACCCTTCCGGTTTAGGGAAGGAGCTGTGGGATCACCTGAAGGGGAAGGACCTCAAAAAATTCGCCGAGGAGCTTCTCCGCTTCGATGACTGGTGGAACTACCTCGCCGAAGGAGTATGTCCCTACTGCGGCCGACGTGGGCTGAGCCAGCCGCATTCGATTTCAGTCGAGATTTTGAATCGCTTAGGAAAGAAGCACTACTTTGGTCCGTTCAACAAGCGGTTCAGAACCAAGCGGGAGATGCGCGAGTATTACCGCAAACTTCCCCTGTGGCGTGGTAGGGACGAAGAGATAGAGCGGGAAATCGAAAAAGAGTGGGAGATAAGGCGGAATATACGGAACACGGGATTTCCGGACCCCAGAATTAAATACCACAAACACAAGTTCGTAGATCTGTCTGAACTGCAAATCACCAGCGAGAACGTCGATCCTCTCTTCATCGAATGGGTGTACGTCGTGGACCCGGAGCAACGCACCATGGATATCCTTGCCTGCCAGGGCTTCAGCGTGGGCGGGACCGCAAAGAATGTTCCTGAGCGCACCGGCGATGGTTTCGTTGACCATGGGAATTACAAATATCGACATGTGCGCGTCGCGAGGGTCTCCCTTGACGGAAAGGAACCGGACTGGAATTTCATTGAAGGCATAATACAAGTGGAAGTAGCTCTTGAAGATGTAATGGACGAGAAGCAACTTATCTTCGAGCAGCTGAAGGGAGGCAAAATAAAAAGAAGCTCGTGCTTGATTTGCAACGAGCCGGCGTTAACGATGCACAGCGATCCAGTCCACCTTTCCTGCCTGAGGAAGGTCCTCGAGGAACTGGGCGGCGATGCAGAAACCTGGCTTCAGCCGCTAAAACAGGACGACCCAGAGCTTTGGGTTGAAGAATAATATCGAATCTTTCCGCTTCGAGGAGGTGGTAGATTGGGCTATGAGATCATCATAGAGAACCACGATTTAAAAATCGAAGATGATGCCGAAAAAAGAATTTTCAGCAAGTTGAAATATGGTGTTCTTGAACTATCTGATTTTTGGGAAATAAATGAGAACAAAATAGTTCCATCGGAGTACTCACTCAAATGGGGCGACTGGTTCGAAGAAGATCTGAAAAATATGGCGAAGATGGGCGTAACTGGTTTTATAGAAGTGAGAGGGGAGCAGGGGGAATGCAGTAAATTCGTCCTGCGAGACGAAAGAGTCGAAGTATTTTACGGGAGAGTCGTTTATTCTGAAAAACCAGACGAAATTCTCGAGTAGGAGGTGGTTCGTTTGCACATGCTAATCGCGGCCATCGTCGAAGCCACCGACGAGACCGACGCGCTGAATGTGGCCAAACGTGTTTTCGACGATCTTGTAGACGCACGGAAATTCGATTACTACAACACTTTCGACGACGAGGACGCCAGATCAAGGTGGGGCGAGCTGCCCGCCGCCGCAAACATAAAAAGTCGGGACGGTAAACAGCTTCTTCAAGAACTCATGAATGCTACAAAAGCCGAACTCTTTGAAAACCTTGCCACAATCCGCGGTTTCCTCCAAGAATACAGCGATGACGATGTATGGGACGGAGGTGATTTCAACGTTTTATCGACCGAAAAGAAAGTTTACAGGACCCTGAAAAGCGGAGGCAAAAAAGGTTTTGCCGAAAGCGTGCGGGACTTCAGATACTGTTGTTTAAACGTGGGCAGACATTCGGGCCCTTCGGTCTACGTCTACGATGAAAACGGCAACGGGATCAGAGATCTGACGGAACTGAAATATATTCTCGAGGCCAAGCACGAGGACAAGCTTTGGATCGTTCCAGCCGATGTACACTTTTGAAGAAATGAGAGTTATGGTCTGACCTGAAATGGAAAGGAGGCGATTTGTCTGGCCAAAAACGTCAGGATCGGTGAATTTAAAGTTATCATCATCGCGAAAGCCGGAGAGCGGATTACTTCAATCGACACCTTCGGCAATCTCTGGATGGACGTGGATGACTTCACCCTTTGGGTCAAATCCTATGATGACGCCCTGACAAAGCTGCTGCTCTGCCTAGTTCCGGAGTTCAAAATACTAGAGAGGGACAAAGACAGCCACGGCTGCGTGAAGCTGGGCTTCCGGTCCCCGAGTTTCTCGCACAGCCTCAGCCTTGTTCGAAGGCTCAAGAACGATGGCGTGCTGACAAAATGCGTCGATGAGGAAGAGATCGTTGAGAGCTGCGTTGTCTTGCGGTTTGAGCAAGGAATTAATGAAAAATCAGGAACTTGATACGGGAAGATTTCTCGACGAAACGTATGGAGGTGTTTAGTTGGAAACCATCAGCCTCAGCGTAATTTATGTTGGTCTTCGTGACGGACGCCTTGTTGGTTGCACAGACGCGAACGAACTAGAAAAAGCGGAAGCTGTAGTTGTTGGTAAATATAAAGCCGCATCTTACTGCCCCAAGCACAACCATATTGTCGTTTTCTGCCGAGGCTCGGATTTTCATGTTGACAATGCCAAGAAAGCGCGCGACTGCGAAGAATTCATCTTCTTTGAAAAGTGCTGGAACACACACAGGAACTTTGCGAAAGCTCTTCTCAAAAACGACAGTGGATCGATTGAAAAAGCGATCAAAAGATTCTGTAAAAGACATTTAATAAAGCTGCTCGCCGATAAAGATTTTTTACGCCAACTACTGGAGCGATTGGACAAAGCTTCGCGCTCTGAGCTGGAATGGCGTCTTGTCGGCACCAAACTGGAGAGCTGAGAAGGTGGCGCGGCCAATCGTGATGCTCTGCGCGCGGGACAAAGCTGCAAAGAACAGATGGGGGCTGGCCGGAACCCACCTGATGAAGCACCCTCCGTGCGCGCAAGAAAGCTTGGACTGTCAATGAAGCTGGAAGGAACAAAAAGTTCTTCGAGGTGTCGGCCGGAGAAGCTGAAGTGGTACTTACCAGCAGGTTGAACTTCCCAGTGAGGTTTTCAAGGGTTGTTCGTCCGAGTCTCGACAGATAGCGATCGTTTGGAAATGCTCTTATTAACGAAAAATAAGTAATAAATTAACGAAAAGTAAGTAATGAGGTGATGGTTTGAGAAACTTGGAAATACTTGGTAAAAAATTCAGGAGAGCTGTTGAAGAGGAGTCCATTGTAAAGATAGACGATGCCGCAAGGATTTCGGTAGCGCGCGGACATCTCCTCGCCGCTCACGAAAACCTTCAGGCTATGGAAGCGGAGGAGAAATTCGCTCGGACTGCTTCCAATCCTTTTCCACATAAAAAGTGGATAATAACAAAGGGGTATTATGCGATGTACAAAGCAGCGCTCTCGCTACTCGCCGTTAAGGGTTGGACGGACAAGAGAAGTCATGAACCGGTTCCGATTGCTTTAAAGTTTCTTTATGCAGAAGACCCATCTGTTGCCAATGAAATAGCGAAAATGGCAGAGATCCTGGAGGATTCCAGAACGCTCAGACAGCGCTCCACGTATGGATTGTATCCCTCAAGGGAGGAGATCGAGCGAGGCAGCAAAGAAATACCTGAGTTGGCTAGGAAGTTTGTCGAGAAGGCGGAAGATATCCTGAGGAGGGTCATCCAATGAAATTCCTCGATTTTCGAATACTCAGGGAGCTCAAAAAACACGGTGAGCTAAGCATAAACTCTTTGGCAAAGACTTTGAACAAAACTTACGATACCGTTCGCCGTCATGCGCATTTATTGGCGGAAAATGGGTTTCTCAAAATGAAACCGAAAGGTAGAAAGATAATGATCTCTCTATCCGACGGCATAGCAGCGAAATTTGCCGTTGCCCTTGCTGAATGCCTTGAATTTGAAAAGGCATTAGCTTGTGCGGACAGTGAATTGGCTGAATTGGCTTCAGCACTAATCCGCTCGCTCTGTGAGAACTTCCCTGACACGAAAATAGATCTATATTTCTACGGAAGTTTTGTGGACGCGAGAAAACGCAAAGCAGATCTTGATGTATACGTTGTTACACCGCCTGAAAAAAAGGAGATGATTAAGAATTCTCTTCCCTCTAGCAAAAGACTGCATGCTTTGGTAGTGAGTAAAGAGGAATTTTCAGTCATGGAACTCAATCAAGAGCCGACGGTAATCCAAGCGATACTCACAGGCATTCACATTCAACTACCTCTTCCAACACACCGCCGCCCGATTTTTTCCAGTGCAAAATAACAACATTCTGCGTAAGTATTTTGTTACTGAGAAAGACAAAGGAATAACATGAAAATACTGGCCCTTCAGTGGCTGAGCAAAGGATATTGCAGAGATAGAAACATTTGAAGTGTTGTCTGGGTTGTACTGTGAGCTTGAAAAGGGTTCAGAGCGACGCGAATAACAATTCGTTTTGGGCACAAATTTCGAAAAGAAGGTGATCCGCATGCATATGAGAATTAATTATGTTATTTGCAAACTAAACGACTTCAAAATTTGTCTAAAGTGCGGCAGGTTGAACTGGTACGAGAATGAGTGCTGCGTGGACTGCCGCAATACGCAGGGTTTCAGGGAAGTGAGAGAAAAGGACCTCAGCGCTCTCGTGGATGTTTTCATTCAAAACGGTCATTTCTGCGATGACTGTGAAATAACTGTTTGAAGCTTGCGGTATTGAGGGAGTGCTGAAATGGACGGGTCGGATTTCAACTTCAGCGACCTGATTGACGACTTCTTGAAAACAAAAAACAACTCGCCGAAAATCGGTGTGTACTGGCCTTCGGAAATCGGCGCTTGTATAAGGCAATCTTACTACAAGCGGTTCCTGCCGCACGAGATGCCAAAGGAAAAGCTGAGAATGTTCAAGTCGGCGGATCTGGTGCACGGATTTATCCGCGAAGTGCTGTCGTCGTCGAATAAGGTGAAGCTTCTCTCCTGGGAGAAGCCGTTCTCCATAATCTGCGACGACTTCGAAATATCGGGAAGACTCGACGATGTTATCATAGCAGAAATCGCGGGAAGGGAGGAACTGATCGTAATAGAGGTCAAATCGATCTCAGGGAAAAGTGTCGCCCACATCTCTGCGCCAAAGATAGACCACGTGTACCAAGTGCACCCGTATCTCAGGGCGACCAGATATGAGGGGCGCTCGGCCAGCATTGCGGTCATCTGGTACATCGCGCGCGACACCTACGCAGACAGGTTTTTCACGGTTTTCTACGATCAGCGCGTGATGGATGCCGCCATCGCCAGAGTAAAAACGCTGCATGGGCACCTGATCAAACACACCCTACCGCCCGCGGAGGCAAAGAACTTCCCGCACGAATCCTGGCGGTGCTGGTTCTGCCCCTTCGAGAGAGAATGCCGTGCTGATTACAACCCGGAAATGAAGTGAACTGATACGGCCGTCGCGTACCATACGGCCAAAATCGGAGGTGGGAGGAATGAAGAGGGACTGCGCCCACTGTGTCCATTTTGTACCCCAATATAAAGCGGCAAAATACACGGATTCCGCGCAGGGCGTTTGTTTTGAAGGCGGCTTCAGCGAAATCGGCGACCCGCACAGGACGCTGGCGGAAGAGGATTGCAACGCGTTCAGTCAGAGAAAGGGCCGAAAAAGCAACGCGGATATCGACGATCTACTCGACTTTCACAGAAGACGCCTGCCTTGAGAATTGTGACAAACAAAAACGGAGGTGAGATTTGCATGTGTATGGAATACATTACGCGAGAGCAGCTACCGGAGAAACTTGTATGTCCTTCCTGCGGCTCCCGGCACATCAAGATATACGGTGCCAGAAAAGTCGAGTATGAGCTGGAAGAGGAAGACGGGGAGAAGGTCTGCGAGGTGCCGGTCGGCATCGGCTGGGATATCGTCTACAGCGTCGAGTGCATGGTATGTGGTAACTGCGCCGAACCGGATGAAATACAGATCTGGAAAGCTGAGACAACTAAAAAACAAACGAAATGACGACTAAGCTTCGCAAACCTGAGTTTTGGACTGTTTTAAAAAATGTGGAGGTGGTTTTCCGTGCAGGTTGTTGGGTACGACGAAATGGGCCGAGCTATCATCTCGGTTCCGAGCGGTCTGGAAAAACTGGATTTTGAGGAGATACTGCGCCACCGTCACCTTGGCGTCTTCGGCGATGCGCCAAGCGAGCATTTCCTTGGTGGTTCGTATGACATAACCTTCGGCGACGGAGGCAAGATTGGGGCGTGCTGGAAGAGAATGATCGCAAGAGAGAATCCGCGTGAAACTAGACTTTGGCGAAACGCTTATCGCGAGATCGGAACGATAAGCAGCTGGCTTGGGCTGCCGAACTACGTCAGAGACGAAATCACTAGAATCTATGCCAACTTAAGAACGCAAGGAATTACCGTCAAAGCAGGAATAACTCTTGAAAAACAGCTTGCCAAGATTACATGGCTTGCCTGCCTGATCCACCGGTTACCAAGGACAAAGGAAGAGATCAACAGAGGTTTGAAAGAGTTGTATGGTTTCGGCATCGGGAAGATACCAAGGAATTTCATCAAAGCGGCGAACTACAAGAACATTAGATTCCGATATAAGAAGGAAAACGGTCGTTTGTACCTAAGGCGCTATGAGTTAGATAACACAGGCCGAATGTATGTAGAAACAGTTCTTGGGCTTCTTTAATTTGGCAAAAAATTGAAACCAAAAACCGCATAAAACCCATCCTCTCGCCAAACAGAGGCATTTTTTGCCGGTATAAAAGGCAACCTCTCCTAATACAATATATTGGAGGAGAGGATGGGTATGGCGCAGCTCGCGGCGCGTTTTGGAGCGGGAGGCGATGGGCGAGCAGTCGTCTCCACTTTTTCTCTTTTACATTCGCACGGCGCTCGGCGCGTGCGAGTGAGCGCCTGTGTGCGACCATAAGATCGTCAACGATTGGCGCACCGGGGAACGGGTCTGCGTTCGCTGCGGGCTCGTCTTTGGTCCGGCGTTTTCCTCCCTGCCTGCGCGCAACGACGAGGACGAATCTTCTTTCCGGCGCGCAATGGATCTCGCCACCTCGGTGAGGCGACATGACCGCAACCTGGGGACCGAGATCTACCGCCTGCCCCAGTCCTCCAAGATATCCGCAAGGACCAAGCAGTGGTGGAACAGGGCAAGGGGATACCTCAGGAGCAAACCCGCGGGCGAGCGCCGTCTTATCGAATTCCTTTCCGACATCGAACGCGTCTGCAGCTACATGGAACTGCCCCGGGGCGTTCAGGACGATCTCAGTTACGCCGCTCATAAGCTCGTGGGTCACATGAGGGGCTCCTCGCGCCTGCGGACGCTGTCATATCTGACTTTCTTGGCCTGTAAGCGGTACAATGCCGACCGCAAGCTGATGGAGATCGACCGGGTCTTTCAGGAGCTGTTCGGCGACGACTACCTGAGGGTAAGGGATAAGAGGATTGTAAATGCTGTCACTCCGGCTGACCTCGGCGAGCACGTTCAGGCAAAAATAGACGAGCTGAGGGGCGTTCTGGGCTACAACTTCGGCTAAATATAGGGTGGTGATGGAAATGACCAAAAAGAAGATATCGAAGGAGGGGCTGGAAAAGCTCATCATGATAGCGGATACCACCCTGGACGTGGCTCTGAACGCACCGGCAAAGGAGTCAGCTAAAGAAACGCTTCTGGCCAGCTTCTCGGCAATACACTACTACTTCGTCCAGCTGACGCTTCGCGCGCTGAAGGACAGAGAACTCGCCGAACAGCTGATCCCGATCTTCACCGAGGCGGAGACTTACGTGGTCACCTACACGAACACCCTTAGTGCACTCTGCGATGTCCTGCGGTTCAAACACGGCATCAAGGGGGTGCTGCGCATGCCGAAGCCTGGCAAAAAACTGGACGAGGCCATGGAAAAATTGATGGAAGAATGTCCCTATGAACAGATGAAAGCCGCCCACGAGAAGTACCGACGAATAGCCAGAGAAGAAGAAAGCCGCCCCACGGTGTATCCGCAAAGCACCGAAGAGAACATAATGTACCGCTGAAAGGCCAAACCGCCAAAAAAGCCCAGTTTCCACGCCCGTAGGGGGTGTTAGCGGAAGCTGGGTATATTTTTTTTTTTCAAAATTTTAGAAATTTAAAATTCGTGAAGATAGTGAAGCAGGCGCAAGCGCAGACGCAGACCGCTTCCCGTAGGTATTTAGTCCTTTGCCCGTGTTTTTTTTGGACTGTGAGCGCTGTTGCAAGTGAGCGCAAGCCGGCAATGTTTTTTTTTTGATTGCTTGAGCCGTCCACGTTTCGATTCGTTCGGCTGCGCGGTTTTGAACAGGGGATTTGGCAGGCATGTATTTCTCCTACCAGAGCGGGGTCGCGTGTTTTTTTATTTGGGTCATGTTTTCTGAGAAAGCCCCGCGCCACTGCATGTGTTTTCCCAAAGCGGACGCAGACGCAAGCGCAAACCGGGGAATCATTGCAATGGCCACCCTGAGCCGTCCAACCGAAGCCTCCCATCTCGGAGTTCACGGGGTTTTGGCAAGCACGGAATGGAAATCGTTCGTCGTGCCGAATTTTGGGAGGGGTTTCGACACGGGAGCAACCCGCGGAGCCAACCCTTTTTTATTGACAGGCCAAGGGCGGCGAACGGTGGGTTTGGCAGGCGCGGGCGCAGGCGCAGGTCTAAAAACAACATTGCCCGAAAAATCGAATAACAACATTGCCTGAAAATCGGTTGTTTTTTTCATACAACATTTGCGCGACGGGTGATTTTTGACCAGTTTCGATTTTCTGTTTCAATGCGCACGGGGTTTCAGGAATCTGGAGCCTTTTTTTTATTTTTGGGAACGGGCGC
>JACIWF010000043.1 GCA_014361095.1 Hadesarchaea archaeon
AAGGGGCGAAATACTTACCGAAATATTTGTGCCCAAAGCTCCTTCTGGGACAAAAGCAGTCTTTCTTAAGAAAGGCCGGACAAGCGAAGACATCGCTCAAGTTAATGTTGCGGTTCGCTTGACGGTAACCGGCGAAGTCTGCAGGCTGGCCAGAATAGTTCTTGGTGCGGTGGCGCCGACACCGTTGAGAGCAAAGGCCGCCGAGGCGATGTTGGAAGGAATGAAGCTGGGGGAAATTTACCAGTTGGTCGATAAGGTGGCAAAAAAAGCTGCTGAAGAGACGAAGCCAATAAGCGACGTCAGGGCTCCGGCAGAGTATCGCCGGGCCGTGGCAGAGGTCCTGACCAAGCGAGCCGTAAGTGTTCTTTTGGAAAGATTCAAAGGTGGTTAGATGGTCGGGAAAGAACAGAAAAAAATCCGAGTCAAGTTAAACGTCAATGGCAAGGAATATGAGGTCGAGGTTAAGCCCCACTGGACACTACTGCAGGTAATCAGAGATCAGCTGGGGTTAACAGGAACCAAGTACGGCTGCGGAACCGGTGAGTGCGGAGCCTGCACCGTTATAATTGATGGGAAGCCCATGACCTCCTGTCTGGTGCTTGCGGCGTCGGCTGAAGGCAGAAAGATCGTCACGATTGAGGGGATCTCAAACGGCGATAGGTTACACCCACTGCAGGAGGCCTTCATCGAGGAAGGCGCGATACAATGCGGATACTGCACACCCGGCATGATTTTGACCGCCAAGGCCTTTCTGGAGAGAAACCCGAACCCGACAGAGGAAGATGTGAGAAGGGCAATTGATGGCAATCTGTGCAGGTGCACCGGTTATGTGAAAATAGTAAGGGCCATACTGAAGGCGTCAAAAAAGTTAAGAAAATGATGCCTCTCCACGGTTGTTCTTATTTAACGACGAGGGAAAACGATTAATAGTCTTTTTGGAAAGTAGGATGGGTGAAAAAATTACAGAAAATTTTAAGTTGGAAAAAGTTCTTCGGGTGAATTTAACAAGCGGTTCGATAAAGTCTGAGCCGCTTGAAAAAGGAGCGAAAGAACTTATCGGTGGAAAAGGGGTTGCTGCCTATTATATGCTGAAAGAAGTGAGGCCGGGCACAGACCCACTTTCCCCGGACAATAAATTGATATTTAGCTGGGGCCCGCTGACAGGGATAGCTCCAACAACTTCGCGGCTGGTGGTCAGTACAAAGTCGCCTCTCACCGGGACCTTTTTGGACTCTTATTCTGGCGGCATGTTTCCTGCCAAGCTTAGGTTCGGTCTACCGGGACACGTCGGTATAATTTTTGAAGGGAAGGCCGAGGAAATGTGCTATCTTTTAGTTGACCATGGCAATGTCGAGCTGGTTGCAGCACCGGAGTTGAAAGGGAAGAGTGTGGCTGAGCTTTATCAAAGGTTCGGTAAGGGTGTAGAAATAGCAGGAATTGGTGTTGGAGGCGAAAAGATGGTGAGATACGCCACCATCTCCTCCGATTTTGGAACGCACCATGCCGGCAGGGGTGGAGCTGGTGCAGTCATGGGTTCAAAGAACCTCAAGTGTGTTGTGGCCAAAAGTGACCCACCAGTTTTGCCTAAGGAGATTAGGGATCTTTCTGTTGCCTACGTGAAAAAATTGAGGGAGAACCCCGGAACCCAGTGGGCGATTCAGATTGGAACTGCAGGGACGACATTTTCTTCCCAAAGTGCCGGCATTTTACCCTCGTTTGGTTGGAAGATGGGCAAATTTCCCGGCTATGACGGCATAAGCCCGGAAAAAGTCAAGGAAAGCACCAAGGAAAGAAAGACGTGCTACAATTGCCCGCTCGCCTGCGGCTATTCGCTGAGGCTGAAGGGTAAATTTGAGATTGAGACGAGGAAGGGTCCGGAATACGAGACGATTGCAATGTTGGGTCCGAACTGCGGCATCGACGACTTGAGTGCAATATCAAAACTTGACTACCTCTGTGGCGAGTACGGTATCGATACCATTGAAGTGGGAAATATAATCAGCTGGTTGATGAGATGCAGCGAGGAAGGAATTAAGATTTACGACATAAAATTCGGCGAAGTTGAAAAGTGTCTTCAGGTTGTGGAGGCTATTGCCCACCGAAAGGAGAAGCTTGGGGATACTCTGGCTGACGGGCTGAAAAAGGCAGTCTCAGTTTACGGCGGCGAGGACTTTGCCGTCGAGTGCAAGGGAATGAGCTATCCCGGCTATGACCCCCGCGGCAGCGTGGCAATGGCTCTGGCCTACGCGACGAGTGATCGTGGAGCTTGCCACAAGAGATCTTGGGCTGTAGGACCAACGACTTTCTGGGGGGATGCAGCGTTTAACTATGAGAAGGCACCCAAGTTTGTCAAAGAGGATCATGACAATAATTCGATATTGTGGTGTTTGGCCATATGCGACTTCGCCAGCCCGGTTTACCTCGAAGATCTTGGAAGCGAGTGGCTGCGGGCTTTAGGCTACGATTACACGGTTGAGCAGCTGAAGTCAATTGGAAATAAGGTGTGGAATATGGTCAGGGAGTTTAACGTGAGACACGGCTTTGATAGAAAAGACGATTACCTGCCAAAGATGATGACAAAGCCGCTTGGTGGGGAAGGACCGGCCAGCGGCAAGAGCATAGATTCAGCTGGATTCAAGTTAATGCTGGAAAAGTACTATGAGCTCCAAGGGTGGACAAAGGATGGGAAGCCAAAATTAAATTTGGATGTGTGAGAGAGGTTTAATGGTGTTGAACATGGTGGAAAAAATCTTGATCGATAACGGAATTGTCGTCACCATGAATCCCCGGCGCGAGGTCCTCAGGAATGCCTCGGTTCTGGTTGAAGGGGACAGGATAGCCGACATAGGTGATGCTGCCGAGATAAGGCGGAAACACAAGCCGGACACCGTGATTGACGCCAGGGAGAAGGTGGTGATGCCTGGACTGGTTAACCTGCACCTGCACCCAGGAACGATAATCAGAGGCGTGGGTGAACACATGGGACTGGAGGAGTGGGCTGAACAAATTCTTTACCCATATCTGGCTGCGATGAGGCCTGAGGATGCTTACTTTTCCGCTTGTTTGGCCTATGCCGAAGCGCTTCTTACCGGAACCACGACCATCAACCTGATGTATGCTTATATTTTTGAGATGGCAAAGGCAGCGGATGATCTGGGGATCAGGGCAGTTTTATCAAGCGAGGCCGCGGATCTGGTTGAAGGGCAGCCGACTTTGGAAGAAAATGAACGAGCTTTCAGAGAACTTCATTCACCCAGCGGGAAAATAAAGGTCTGGTTCGGCGTCGAGTGGTTGCCGATTTGCTCGGATGAATTCCTGTTGAAGGCCAGAGAGCTGGCAGACAAATACAATACCGGCATTCACATCCACCTCAATGAGTCCAAGGGCGAGGTTGAGGCTTGCGTGAAAAAGTTTGGAAAGAGACCAACTGAGCGTGCCCATGATCTGGGCGTCATGGGGCCCGATGTCGTCGCGGCCCACTGCGTCTGGCTTTCGGATCGGGAGATGAAGCTCTACGCCGAGACCGGGACCCACATCTCACACAACCCGGTCTCAAATGCAAAGCTGGGAAACGGCCTTGCCAAGGTGCCCGAGCTGGTGGAGCTGGGAGTTAACGTCGGCTTGGGAACGGATGATGCTCCGTGCAACAATACCGTGAATATGTTTGAGACGATGAAGTTCGCCTCGCTGGCCCAGAAGTCAAGGTTCACCGATGCCTCCAAGATGCCGGCCATGCAGGTGCTGGAGATGGCGACGCTCAACGGCGCCCGGGCGCTGGGGATGGAGAAGGAGATCGGCTCGATAGAGGTGGGTAAGAAGGCCGACATCATCCTGATTGATTTGAACGTGCCCAACATGCGCCCCGTTCACTTCGGTGAGTACTCCAACATCTGTCAGAACCTGGTTTACTCCTCGCTGGGCAACTCGGTGGACACGGTGATGGTCGACGGGCAGGTCGTCGTCGAGGGCCGGAAGCTGAAGACGATGGATCTGGGCGAGATCATCAGGAAGCACGGGGAGCTGGCGACAGACCTGCTGGAGAGACGAAAGAAGTACATCAAACCTCTGCCGTTTTAAGCAGAGCCGGTGATAGCCATCTTGTAGAGAGCGAATAAGTCTTCCTTAGTGGTTGGTCTAGGATTTGTCGGTATTATATCTGTTTTTTCCACGAGTTCAGGGATATCTTCAATTTTCAGCCCGACTTCTTCGAGCTTTTCAGGAAGACCTAACCTTTTACATAGCCCTTTAATTAACTCCACAGCTCTTTCAGCGCCTTTCTTCAGTGGAAGGGATTTGGCATCTTCATCCAAAATTATGGCGATTTTCTTGAGCTTTTCCGTACAGTATTCCAAATTGTGCCACATCACGGTTGGAAGCAATGCACCGCAGAGCAGCCCGTGCGGCAGGTCGTATTGGCCCCCTATGGCGTGTGCCAGTCCATGAACGTTGCCTAGTCTAGCGTTGGCGGTGGCTATTCCTGCCAAAAGACTGCCGAGCAGCATGTTTGATCGGGCTCCGATGTCGCTCCCGTCTGCCATAGTTTTTTCGATATTTCCGGCAATCAGTGCAATGGCCTTTTCAGCATAAACATCGGTCAAAGGGTTTGCCATTTTCGATACATAAGATTCAATGGCGTGTGAGAGCGCGTCCATCCCGGACCACATCGTGATCGTTGGCGGCAGCTTTAAGGTCAGCTCGGGGTCCAGTATCGCCGTCTTCGCGGTGAGGTGCCAGCTCAAAAAGAGAGTTTTTCTTTTTTCCCTGCTGCTGGTTATCATTGCCGCCCGGCTGACCTCGCTTCCCGTTCCTGCAGTGGTTGGAATCAGGATGAGCGGTAAGGGTGGAAATTTGAATTTATCAACACCCTGATATTCCCATAGGCTTCCTGGATTAGTTGCCATGGCGGCGATAACTTTGGCCACATCCATTGGGCTTCCCCCACCGATGCCAAGAACTAAATCACAATTTTTTTCTTTCAAAAGGTTCAGTCCATCTATTACATCTGTGTCTTTAGGATTCGGTGTCACGTGTTCATAAACGATTAGATCAAAGCCTTTTAGAGATTCAATTATTTTTTTAATCAAATTGGTTTTCACCAGCCCCTTGTCGGTGACGATTAAAATTTTGGTCCCGCCAAGGGCTTTTATTTCCTCAGCAGCTTTACCAATACTTCCCGGCCCAAAAATTATCTTGGGCACTATCCTGAACTCAAACATCAGCAATGCCTCATCCTTCGTTGCAGTTCGGTTTACTTAAGCCTTGTGAGTTTCAATCATTCAAAATATGCGACTGCCTTTACAGCGATCATCCACTTTTCAGATAGAAGTCTGCTCACTTCCACGATTGTACACACGGGCCAATAATCCTTAAAATATTCTCTCCTAATTTTCCTAAATTCATCCAGGTTTTTCATGTCTGTCAAAAAAGCAGTCATGTCGACGATGTTTTTCAAATCTCCTCCAGCATTGGTCACAACTTTCTTTAGGTTGTCGAATACTTGCCTCGCCTGCGTTTCAAAGTCGCCCTCGCCCACTGTTTCGCCTTTAGAGTTTTCCGGAACTTGGGCGCAGATGAAAAGAAAATTTCCCGCCCTTATGGCGCGTGAGTACCCAATCGCCGGAGGCATGTCCTTTATCTGAAAAATTTTCTTCATCACACTTACCTTCATATTTCATTGAAGGCCAGTATGTAGGCAGTGTAAAGCTTGGCAGCGTCGACGAGTTCTTTCACACTTATTTTTTCGTTGATGATATGGGCGTCCTCAATCCTGCCCGGACCGCAAATGGCTGAAGGCACGCCAAACTTTGAAAACCATCCGGCGTCTGAGACTGACGGCCATATTGAGACCTCCGGCTTCTTCTGCAGTATTTTTTCCCTCACCTGAAGCAGAAGTTTGACATAAGGGTTATTTTCATCAATGTGGGACGATGGGAAGACCTCACCCTTTTCCCTGACCAAGGATTCGCCGCCCCAGGTTATTTCCGGAGGGTGTTTACGTAGCCAGACATCGGCTTTGGCAACGTTCATCACGTGGTCAGTTATTTCCTTTTTAACGTCCTCAACGTCCTCGTTGGGCAGAAAGTGGGCCGTGTACCATATCCGGCATTCATCAGGTATGAAGATCGGGTTTCTGCCTCCCTCGATTACAGATGGATTTAGGGTGGTGATTCCAGGGGAAATTTTGGGATATTTTTTCATAACCCCCCAGTATCTCTCAAGTTCTTGCATGCCTTCAATGATCTTGCACATCTTTTCTATGGTGTTTGCCGCTTCTACCCCACCTCCGGCGTGGATCATCTTGTGTCTGACGGCGTCGTGGTAGACATCCGGGCTTTTTGTCTTAATCCAAAAGGTTATGACGCCCCCCTGACCCTGTACTTCCAAGCCATTTGGTTCAGGGATAATGGCAAAGTCGCACTTGTATCCTTTTTCCAGCAGCCTTTTTGTTCCCGGTTCACCAGCCTCTTCCCCTATTACTGACTGTATCATCAAGTTATTTTTTAGTTCTAGGCCACTTTCGGCAATGAGCTTCGCTGCAAAAAAGGCAGCGGCAAGGCCACCTTTCATATCGGTTGAGCCACGTCCGTAAAGATACCGGTCGTCGTAAAAACCCTTGAAGGGGTCAAAGTCCCACTTCTCATCCTCTTTTACTTCGGCCACGTCAACGTGACCGTTAAAGACAAGGGTCTTTCCACCTTTTTTACCTCTAAGCGTTCCGACCAGATCGGGTTCACCGGGATAGACGTCAACCAGCTTAACTTCCATCCCTATCTTCTTCATTTCGTTTGCCAGCCACTTTTGCAAAGGCAGCGTGTTTTTTGCCGGTGGATTTGGTGTTTTGAAAGAGATCAGCTTTGCAGCGCATTTCAATAATTCATCCTTTCTTTCCTCTATTTCGGACAAAAATTCGTCGATGGTCTTCATATTTATCACACTTCCCAATATACTGGCTTTCATAAAAATTTGAGCGGTGAACAATACAGTTGTTTAAAATTACTGTAAATAGTTGCCATGGGAGCAACTTAGATCTGGCATATGCTGGGCATTTTTCATTTCCAACATAGCCAACCATCTTTGTCGTTGTGTTTTCTCAGGAACGACGGTAAGGATTGCTCTAGAATTCCGTGGCGGTGAAGCTGCACAACTAAAACATTTGCAGGTCTTTTTTTGTCTTGGCCACAGCTGCAAAAGGTTCAATGGGCAAGTTACAAAACGATTGAAAACAGGGTCAAAATCTGGTGTTTCGCTTGATTTCGAACAGTACTCAAAAATTTTATAGCCCCGCCAGATGAAGAGGAAAAGGTATGGGAGTCAAAGTTAAATTTATTGGCGCCTTTCGCGATGCGGCGGGGACAAAAGAGGCTGAGGTAGAAGGGGTTAAAGATATTAGAGATTTGTTTAGTGCACTGGTCAAAAGGTTTGGTGAAAGGTTGAAAAAGGAAATGTTTGATCCTAAAACCGAAAGACTGCTTGATTGGGTTTTTGTGTCTTTAAATGGAAAAACCGTTAGATTGCCCGAGGATTTTGATAAGTCTTTGAAAGATGGAGACGTGATAGTTATTTATCCACCACTCGCTGGCGGGTGAAAAATAATTTTTATTTATACCATATTGTTGGCTGAAGATAGGACTTTTCATTTGAACTCTAAAAAGCCGGACCATAAGTTAACAGATAAATTTGTAATCTGGAAAAACTTATTAGGTTTGGAATAGACTCCCCACACATGAGCGATGAAGAAATCAAGGAAAAGCGTAAAACTCTCTTCACCGATGAGAGAAGATGCACGGGATGTCGTACCTGTGAGCTTGCCTGTGCTTTTTATCATTACAAGGAGAAAAACCCATCACGCGCGTTAATCAGAATAGTAAAACTTGAGAATAAGCTCAGAGATGTTCCGGTTGTGTGCAGGCACTGTGAGAAAGCTCCCTGCATGGAGGTTTGTCCGGTCAGCGCCATCAGTAGGAACAAAGAAACCGGCGCCGTTGTGATTGATCAAGAAATATGTATTGGGTGTAGGGCCTGTGTTGAAGCTTGTCCATTCTCGATAATCGTAGTTGATCCAAAGACAAACAAGGTGGCGAAATGTGACCTTTGTGGCGGCAATCCTAGGTGCGCCATGGTTTGTCCGATGGGCGCTGTTTTCTTCGCGCGGCTGGATGTGGGTCCCAGAATCTTGGCAAGAAACAGGTTGGAGAAAAAGATTTTGGAAAAACCTTGAATGGGTGAGAAAATGGAAAATGAAAAAATCTATGGTTGGGCCGGAACCATTATAAGGGTTGATCTTTCCCGGGAAAAGATAGTGAAGCAACCGCTGCCTAAAGAACTCACCATGAATTTTTTGGGTGGAGCCGGCATAAATGCAAAAATTTTGTATGATGAAGTGGGTCCGGAGATAGATCCGTTTGATCCTGAGAACAGGCTGATTTTTGGAACCGGTCCATTGACTGGGACGATGATCCCAACCAGTGGCAGATATACTGTGACCGCCAAAGGAGCTTTTACTTTTGCTTTTGCAGACAGTAATTCAGGCGGACATTTCGGCCCAGAGTTAAAGTTTGCCGGTTATGACCACATAGTGTTTCAGGGCCGGGCCAGCAGACCGGTTTATCTCTGGATTGATGACGATACCGTTGAGCTAAGGGATGCGAGCAAATTGTGGGGCAAGGATGTCTTCCAGTCCGACGATATCCTGAAAGAGGAAATCGGCGACCCTGATATAAAAATAGCTTTGATCGGTCCGGCGGGCGAGAATCTCGTCAGGGACGCGGCCATCATGAATGATAGGGCCAGGGCCGCAGGATGGGGAGGCGTCGGTGCGGTCATGGGTTCTAAAAGGTTGAAGGCGATAGCCGTTCGCGGCACCAAGGGTGTTCAGGTGGCACATCCAGAGTTGGTCGAGGATTTGTTTAAGAAATGTGTCGAGATGATGAAGGGCTCGGCGAAGTACAAGTGGTACAGCTACTATGGAAAACCTTGGCTCACCTGGCTGCGAAATGAAAAGCAGAAGTCCAATCCAACGAAGAACTTCACCCTCCCAAGGGTGCCTCCATCCGAGTTTCCTAAGGTGGATCATGAGGCCTTCGCCAAACACATCGTGAGATGGAAGGGATGTTTCAACTGCCAGATGCACTGCGGCCATGTGCTCCGGGGACTTGAGGGACCATTTAAGGATGTGGTTGGTGAGGGTTACGAATATAATCAGATGATTGACGGCTACATGATGGGAATATTTGATTTGAACTTTGTGCTAAAGTGGGCAGTGGAGACCAACAGGCTGGGAATAGACTGTGATGGTCCGGCTTATGCTATCGCTTGGGCCATGGAGCTCTGGGAGCGGGGCTTGATCTCGGAGAAGGATACTGATGGGATAAAGCTAGAGTGGGGCAATCAGGAAGCCGCGTTGCTCATGTTGGACAAAATAGTTCGTCGGGAAGGTTTTGGCGATTTGCTTGCTGAAGGGACCAGACTTGCCGCGAGAAAATTTGGTAAGGGAACCGAGAAGTTCGCCCACCAAGTGAAAGGAGGAAGGATGGAAATTGATCCAAGGACGGGATGGGGAACGGCGCTTTCGCATGCCACTTCGACAAGGGGCTCGGATCACCTCAAAGGCATGCCGCTCAGCAACGCTTATGGAAAATGGGCAGGCGTCGAATATAACTTTGCTGACGACAGCAGTACCGAAAACAAGGCCGAGGCGGTGATATTCTTTGAGAACATGAACGCGGTTATCGATTCATTAGCAGTTTGTAAAAATGTTACTTGGACACAAAGTGAGGATAGTTTTGGATTGCCGGAGTATGCCGAGTGGATGTATGCGGTGACGGGTCTGCACTACACTG
>JACIWF010000044.1 GCA_014361095.1 Hadesarchaea archaeon
ATAAAGGCCAAATTGTGAAATGTGGTTAAATTTGCCGTTGAAATCACCGCGTAACCCGATGGCTTCAAAATCCTCCGAACCTCTGAGAAAAAGCCGCCGGTATTGTGAAGGTGCTCCAAAACCTGATTTGAAACTACGAAATCGAAAAGGTCTTCATCGCATGGAAACTTTATATTGGCATCGTGCTTGATTGACTCCATCCCTTTTTCCTTAGCTCGCTTCACACTATGTTCATCGATGTCTATACCATACAATCTTTTCGTCTCAATCACCTCTCCAATCGTGAACCCACCGGAACCACACCCGATTTCCAATACTCTTGCGTTGCTGTCCTTTTCCAAAAGCGATAGCATCTTTTTTGTTCCCCTCATGGTTTTCTGCTTGCTATCCCGCAGAACCTACAATAGTTCCACTTTCTCACCATCTCACCTGCCCAATGGATGCACTTAACAAGAGCCTCTCCGGCCCTTGACCCCGGCCTAAAGCCGTGGATATTTCGGGTATTTATTAAGGCTGGCCCACCTGTAAGTACTTCTGCTATTCCTCATCGATTTCAAAGCTTCTGTCAAGCCTTTGGAACCGCTGATTCAGCCGGGAGGAGTTCCAGCCTTCTGCCGCGCCTGATCAGCCGGATTTTCCCTGCATGAGCCAAAGAGATGACGGACCTCCGCAGGGTCATCTCAGGGAAATCCAGATACCGCTTGAGTTCGGGCACGCTCTTGGCCCCCATTTCGATGGCGAGCCTGACTCCCTCCTCTAGACAGTGCCTGAACACGCGCCGGAGGGCGGGAATGCGCGTTTGGGTTCTTTCTTGAAGGATTTCCAGGGCATCGAGGACGGTGAAGCAGAATTGCCCCCCCACGCTTTCGATTTCTTCCCAGTAGATCCTTTCAAAGAGCCTCCAGTCAATTTTGCTGCGGATTATGGCCTCCATGTCGCTCAGGTCTCCCTCTCGCCCGGTGACTGCCTTGAACAGGAGAACCGCCTCCAGTGGCAGGAAGTTCACCTCCAGTTTCCCTAAGCAGAATTTCCTCGCGGATTCCCTCATGCTCTGGGTGAGTCCGAGCACCCGGCAGATCCTCCCCGTGAAGATGTCAATGCGGGGTAAGTTGGGGTGGATGAGGATGTCCGATGGTTCCGGACCCTCGTTGGTGACTGGGGACTTGAAACGGTAACCCAGCTCCCCCAGCGCTCCACAGATCTCCCTGAAATCCTCCACGCCCTCAACTGCCAGGTCGATGTCCTTGGTGCGCTCCTTCAGCCCGGAGAGCATCATGACTGTCCCGCCGAAGCAATAGATTGAAATTTTTCTTTTGATTTTTTCTCCAACCTTCTGAAAAACCTCGTAGACCTCCTCCAGCCCGCCCGGCGGCCTCACCTCTACACCGTAAACAGCCGCTTTCTCAACGAACTCCTGCCACGGTAAGAAGTCCCCCGACCGTCTCAGGGGCGCACCACGGCACAGGGATTCAAGGTCCAGCCACAGATCAAGAACTCCCAGCGTGCGAGCCAGCCTCCTGGTCTTCGCAATGTCTATCCTCTCTCGGTTTTTGAGGTAGAAGACCGCGCACATGGTCCTGTCCAAACTGTTCTCGCTTGCCAGCAGCGCGTGAATCAGTATCTCCTCCAGCCCCACCTCACGCGGAGGGTCGATGAAGAAATCCCGGTTCTCGGCCCCATACTCCACACCGTATTCTGCGAATCTGGAAAAGGCAGTGGGGGATCCTGGAGTCTTTGCCCCCTTGGGCGCGCGCTTTAGTGTGAACCCATTTGAGTAAAGGATCACTACCCCTGTCTCCTCCCCAGCTGTCCTTTCATCCACAAGTTTCTGTTCGAGGAACTCCCTTAGATCCTCATCCCTCACGAAGTATTTTTTACCATCGAATCCAACCGCGAACATTCCCTTCAGTTCTCTGAGTAACCGGTAGATAGTTTGTTCGGACAGGCGGGTGAAACCTGCTATCTCCTTCACCGCTTTCGGGGAAATAATCGCGCTCAGCACTTTCTCCCGATTCCCGCCCAGCAATTCTTCCCCCCTGTATCTTGAAAGCACCTTAATGAGTGCTTGGGCCTTGGCAGAATGCTTAATCACTATCTTGCCATTTTTTCGTTCGCATAACCCCTCGTTGATGAGGTCTTTTATCGCCGCCGCGGCTGCAGGATAGCTTAGTCCAACTTCGTTTGATATCTTTCTCACCGTGGCCGGACCCTTTTGCAGGAATTGAAAGACACGGATGGAGTTTTTCTTCATTTCCTCACTTTTTGTAAATCAATAATCAATAATAATATTTAAATATTTTGCTTTTTTGTATAACAATTTGAGGAAACCATAAACTTGCCGAGCGGAAATGGGGTGGCAAAGTTTATTATGAGATGTATGGGTACACCCGTCGAGTAGCCACCTGAGCGGCATACAGGGGATTATCCTTAACTTTCTCTCTCCTATATTCGGGACACCCGACATCCAACTTCTCATATTCTGCCCCAAATCTCTGCAGCGTCTCCGTCAGCTCCTTCAAGCTCTTCGCTGGAACCAAGACGGACGCTATACCGGTCCTCCTCCCTGCTACCGAGCCGAAAAGAATCAAGGATCAGGCCACGGAGATGCCGGAAATCCTCTTTGCGAATTCAAACACCAATTCCCTAAACTCGGCTTGGATCATTTCCCCATCCTTTTTTGCGAAAACTTTTTTAGAATTTCGTAATACTGGATTGAAACCCAAGCAATTTTCACAAATGCCTCTCGCAAACTCTGCCAGCTCGCGGGTTCTCTCCAATGCCTCGCCGTTTATAGCGCCACCATAAGCCTACCCCGATCGGATTTCTGAAGTCGCGAGTATGTGGATTTGTCTTTTTCAGCCGGTCTGTGCGCAATCTTGTACATCCGCGTTTCCCACCACAAGCATGAAAGGGGGTAGAAAAGCCATTGCCCGTCTTAATACCTATGGGCTCAACCTTTGAGAAGCCACTTCCAGAGCGCCCGTTCCTATATTGCAGCACGTGAATCCTGAAGTTTGACCACCGAAACTTTTGAGAAAACAGTAAGACCCACAGTCGTGATGCACCAACTGGAGACAGATCATTTTCTTCTGATCAGCTTCTTCAGCAGCAGCCGCTTCCTGCTGACCACCGGTTTGATGTGCTTCCACTTCATCCTTTTCATCACTGCCTCGGCCAGCAGAAAATCCAGCTTAGTATCGATGACGATCGAGCGCTCCGGCGGCATCAGGTAGGGACAGCTGAACCTCCCCTTGAATGAGTTCTGGTTCACCAGCACCTCCCGACTCACTGCGTAGATGGCCTCGTTTCTCACGTACACCGGAGGCAGCAGCTTCTGGGGCATGTTCTCCACTTCCTCCTCCACATAGTCGATCAACCGGTCGTGGACGATCCTCTTCATTCTCATCGGATGGCAATGCCCCACCTTGGTCACCGAAATCACCGAATCCGCCCCGGTCTCGATCAGCTTGCGCAGCGCCCGGTCAATGTCGGCCGTGGTCCGGAGCGGAGTCGTGGGCGGCAGCACCGCCACATAATCGTACTTTCTCCCCTCCTGCTTCTCCACCTCCAGCACCGCATGCTTCACCACATCGGTGAGTAGGGAGAGGTCGTCGGCGAGTTCTGGGGGCCGGACAAAGGGAACATCGGCGCCATAAATCCTCGCCACCTCAATAACTTCCTCGTCATCCGAGGAGACGACCACCCTGGTGAGCAGCTTACTCTCCCTGGCTGGGACGATGGTGTAGGCGATCAGGGGTCTGCCCAGTAGCGATTTAATGTTCTGCTTAGGAATCGCTTTGGATCCGCCCCGCGCCGGTATCACGCCCAGTATCCGATATCTCTTCATCACGGCCTCCTCAGATTACCTTTTTCTCCTCCCAATTAAACACCACCATCCCCCTGACCCGGCTGGCAAACCTCCCCCGGTAGTAGTCCCGGTTGAGCAGCTCCTCGGGGCTCAGCTCCGGATGCTTGGCCCCCTTCATGGCGTCAAACTCGGAAATCCGACGGACCAGCTCCTCAATCTCTCCCTTGCCCATCCTAGCATAGCCGACGAGCTCCTTCAGCTGGGCAGGGTCAACCGACATCGGCCCCTCCGGAGTCAACGACCGATCCAAGATGGTGAAGGGCTTCTGGATGACATCGGCCCCAAGATAAAGCGCAGCTATCGAGGCCTTCATCCCGTCGCGTTCGACCAGTGAATAGTCGCTGAACCCGACGCTCCTGGTAAACTTCCTCAGATAGCCCATCCTGGCCAGGTTCATCCTCTCCAGGGGTGTGGGGTAGAGGGCCACCGAGTGGAGGAAGGTGAAACTGCGCCCCTTCAAAATTCTCGCCGCCTTCTCCACCTCATCATCCCAGGCGGCTGCGGTGGAAATGAAAAGGTGGTCGAAGCGTTCGGCAAGCTCCCTGAGCATCGGGTAGCTGGCGCAGTCATAGCCACTCACCATGATCTCCTTCCATGGCAGTCCGGCCAGGAAGGGGATTCTGGAGCGGGTGTAGACCGTCGTCAGCGGCTTTATGCCTGCCGAACGGCACTCGTCGATGAAGATCTGGTGGGCCTCGTCGCTCAGATCCAACGGCTTGAGGCGCTGATACTCCTCACGATAGGGCCGCCTGATCGCAGCCACCCTGCCCTGTTCCACCCTCCCCTGTTCAAACCGCTCCCGGTAGACGAGATCATCGGCCCTCATGGAATGGATTAAAGCATAGTCTGCCCCGGCCTCGGCTGCAGCCCGCACCATTTCCCTCAGCGTCTCTAAACTCCCGCGATGATTCTGGCCAAAATCGGCGATTATCCTTGCCATCTCCATCCACGGATTCAAAAATCAGCCGGCGATTAAATAAGGGTTCTCAATTTCAGCCATAGATGGCCCGGAGCTTGATTAACCGGAGAAAGATCCTGATGCCGCTGGCTATCGTCGTCCCCCGCGCCTTGGAGTAATCGGTAAAATAGCACTTCACCGGAACCTCCTTGATCCTAAGTCCGCTCCGGCAGGCATTGATGACGATCTCCGAGGAAACCTCATAGCGGTCACTCCTTATCCTGATGGTCTCCAGCGCCCGCCGGTTAAAGGCCCTCATCCCCGACTGAGAATCCAGCAGAGGCCCACCCATCAGCCTTGTTATCAGGTTGAGGACAAAGTTGCCGAAGCGTTTGTTCAGCGGGACATTGACGAACTGCCTCGAACCGATGATGAGGTCGGCCCCATCAATCGCCTCAACCATTTTCCTCACCTCTCTCGGGTCATGCTGGCCATCGGCATCGAAGGTCACCGCGCAGTCAGCCCCGCGCCTCAGGGCCTCCCTAAGGCCGGTGCGGAGGGCAGCGCCCAGGCCCAGATTCCGCTCGTGACTGACGACCACGGCGCCCTTCGCCCGGGCAATCTCGGCGGTCCGATCTCTGGAGCCGTCATCCACCACAATTATATCCTTCCACCCCTCCCGGTGAAGGCCTTCAATCACCTCACCGATGGTCCGCTCCTCATCTCTCGCCGGCATCACTATCCAGCACTTCACTTCAAGACCCCCTGGCTCCGCAGCAGCATCTTGACACCGCTTTCAAGCGACACCTTGGGCCTGAAGCCGAGCAGCTCCCTGGCCTTGGAGATGTCCGCCTGGCTGTGCCTGATGTCCCCGGGTCTGGCTTCCTCATATCTCGGCCTCAATTTGGATCTTCCCGTCAGCCTGAGGAAGAGCTCACATAGTTCATTTATGCTCGTCCGCCTCATCGTCCCCACGTTGATCGTCTCCCCCCCGACACCGGGTTTCTCCAGCGCCAGCAGCGTGGCTCCCACCACATCAGTGACATAGATAAAGTCACGAGTCTGGTTCCCATCCCCGTAAATCACCGGCGGTTGGTTCTCCCGCAGGCGCTCGATGAACTTCAGCATCACCCCGGCATAATCACCGCCCGATTGCCTGGGCCCGTAAACGTTGAAATACCGGAGCGAGACCACGGGAAGGGCGTTTGCCTCATAGAAGGCGCGGCAGGCCATCTCCGCCTCAAGTTTGGAGCTGGCGTAGGGAGACAGGGGTTGTGGCGTCGTCTCCTCCTTTATCGGCAGCTTCTCCGCCTCACCGTAGACGGCACAGGAGGAGGCAAAAACAAACCTGGTGATGCCGGCCTCCAAGCTGGCCCGGAGAAGGTTGAGCGTCCCCTCAACGTTGACCTCGTGGACTAGGGCCGGCTCCTTCATGGAAAGCGGCACGCTGATCAGGGCCGCCAGGTGGACAACGGCATCGGCTCCCTCCAAAGACCTCCTTACCGCCGTCTGGTCCCTGACATCGCCCCGGACCAAGCTGAAATTTCGATTATCAAGGTGATGGGCGATGTTTTCCTTCGACCCGGTGGAGAAGTTGTCCAGAACCGTGACGGAGTGACCTCTGGCCAGCAAGGCGTCAACCAGATGGGAGCCGATGAACCCGGCGCCTCCCGTGACCAGCACCCTCATTTTATCCCTACCCCTATTTTCGTTTACGTTAAAATAGACAAAGTCATATTCAAACTTTGGGGAAGGCATGAAGACCTGGTCAAGGGAATTCAGCATCTCAACGGGAAAGCAGTGCGAGGTGATCGACGTCACCGATAAGGTGATCTCGGCGGTCCGGGAGTCGGGCATCAAGAACGGACTGCTCCTGGTCCTGCTGCCCCACGCGACCGCGACCTTGGTCCTCAACGAGGATGAAGGGGGACTGAAGCAGGATCTACTCAACAGGCTGGACGACCTCGTGCCCAAACAGGGAAATTACCACCACGACAGGATCGATGACAACGCCCACGCCCACCTCAAATCGGCTCTCTTCGGCTCCATCCCGGTGCTGCCCATCATCAACGGCAGGCTGGTGAGGGGGACCTGGCAGAACTTTCTCCTCATCGAACAGGATGGGCCCCGCACCAGGAGAATGGTGGTCTTTGCCATGGGTGAGTAGATGACCGTGCTCTACCTGGATATTGAAACCAGCGCCAAGACCGCCAACGAGGGGATGGTCATTGCCATCGGGGTGATGTCCGGGGAAGAACCCGAGGTCAGGTTCTCCGATTCCTTCGCTGAAGAACGGAGGGCTCTGGAATGGCTCAAGGAGAAGCTGGAAAACTGCGACCTGCTGGTCACCTGGTTCGGCACGGGCTTCGATGTCCCCTTCCTGCTCGGCCGGGCCATCATCCACGGCGTGGACCTGACCAAGTTGACCGAGGTTCCGATGCTGGACCTCTACGAGTGGTCCCGGGCCAAACTGCTGCTCTCCAGCTACAGCCTGGACTCCGTGGTGAGATTTCTCGGCATCAGCGGGGGTAAAGGATTCAAGGAGTTCCACGGCAGCGACATCCAGGCCCTTTTCAAGCTGGCGGAGCGCGGCGATCTGGAGTCGCGGCGTCTGATCGTTGAGCACTGCCGTGAGGATGTCAGGGTGCTCAAACTGGTGCACGACAAACTGAAGCCGATTCTCGAGCGCTCGGGATGGGGGTCGTCACGGAGGACCTAGAGAGAAGAATAAGGGCCTGCACCCTCTGCAGGCTTCACCAGCACCGGAAAAACGCTGTACCTGGTGAGGGACCGCACAACGCCCGCGTGATGCTGCTGGGAGAGGCCCCGGGAAGAAACGAGGATCTACGCGGTGTGCCCTTCTGCGGGGCGGCGGGTAAATTTCTGGATGAACTGCTGGGAATCGCCGGCCTGAAACGGGAGGAGGTTTACATCACCAACGTGGTCAAGTGTCGTCCTCCCCAAAACCGCCCTCCCCGCGACGACGAGATTGAAATCTGCATCTCAAACTACCTGAAGAAACAGGTCAGGATCATCGCCCCGGAGTTAATCGTGGCGCTGGGACGGACGGCGGCAAGGGTCTTGCTGGGTAAGGAGATTCACATCACGGCAACCCACGGAAAGATGCTGGAAGTTAAATTCTCCGGCATGAGGGTCCAGGTCTTTCTCACCTACCACCCGGCCGCAGCTCTCTACGGGGCGAAAACCAGGCTAAAACTGAAGGAGGACTTCGCCAGACTCGCCGAAGTGTTGAAAAGCATATAATCGCCGCGGCTGGTCAACCCGCCACCGGGCTGCAGGTTCCATCCCCGGTGCCCCAAGGCCATGGAAATCTGCTCCAAGGAAACGCCGAAAGCTGTCGAGGTCAGGAAGAACCACTTTGTGGCCTGCCACCTCTACAAGGGTGATTAGATGGAAGTAATGCTCGAAACCAGAGGACTGAAAAAATACTACCCGATACTGGGCGGGATACTGAGAAGGAAGAAGGGGGATGTGAAGGCCGTTGACGGCATTGACCTTAAGATCTACCGCGGCGAGTTTTTCGGGCTGGTGGGGGAGTCGGGCTGCGGGTAGACACCTTTGGGAAGACGGTGCTTCGCCTGCATGACCCTACCTCGGGACACATCTACTTCGAGGTTCCTGAGGAAATCAAGCGCAGGATAGAACAGCTGGAAAAAGACGGGGAAAAATCGCCGGAACTGACGAAGCTTCTAAACGAGTATGACTTCGCCTGCTTCAGCGGTAAAAGGCTCAAGCAGATGAGGAGAAAGCTGCAGATAGTCTATCAGGACCCGACCACCTCGCTCAACCCACGAATGCTCGTCAAGAACATCGTCGGAGAACCGCTCGTCATCCATAAGCTGGCCAAGGGCCGTGAATTGGAGGAAAGGGTGCTCGAGCGCTCTGACTTTGCTCCTTCGGCATCCAGCCCAACAAAGATGTTTCTCCTTCCTTCAACGCTGATCATCGCCCTGGCTAAAGCGTCATCGAGCGCAAAAAGGCCTGCCCCGGCCCCGTTGATCCCTGCTTTCGCCTTAATTTCAAACAGTTGTGCCAGCGCCGCCCCAAGGGTGATTCCCACATCCTCCGTTATGGTGGCTGTCAGTCTCCTCTTCACATTTACCGAAACCCCTATGCTCATGCAGGCCCCCCAGGCAATGGTCTCCAGCATATGATCCAGAAAAGCAAGCCCCGTGGCTATCTCGGTCTTTTTCTTTTCCAGACTTACCTCAACCTCAACGTCAAGTTCCTTGGTGCTTTTCACCAGCTTAACATAGGAATCGGAAAGCTCCTTGACATCAAACAATTTGGGCATTTATTTTCACCTCCCGTTTTTCTACTCGCCTGATGAGCTATTAATAAGTTCTTTAACATCCAAGATGTGCCTCTTCCTCGACCGGATCAACTCTCGGGGGATGTCCCACACCTTTTTAGCCTGCATGATTACGGCACGATCGCTGCTGGCAACGACCTCAAAACTTCCCAGTTTTCTATCGACTCCACCCACTGCAAATGAGCCACCGCTCAGCCCTGCAGCTTCAATCCTCCTCCGGAAATCCGCCGCCAGCTCCCCGCTGTGGCTGACCTGCTTGTCAAAAAAGACCACGACCTCCCGGGGCTCTGCCCTCGCCACCACTCCGATCAGCTCCGCTATTGCCCGCGGGGTGACCGGCCCGGCCCTGTACTTGCCAAAAATTGCCCTGAGATCTCGAACGAAGCCGTCGTTGCAGAGAACAACCCGTTTGCCCATCAGCAGGCTCTCGATTGTTATCAGCACATTGTAGCCATCTATTCCCAATCTCCTGCCCCTCACCTCGCTCAAGCCAACCGCCCTCCTGCGGTGTTCTCGGGCCTCCTTATCCGAAAACACGCATCTCGCCAGCAAATGTCTCTCCACCAGAGGCAATCGGTAGTGATTGGAGACAAAGTTGACCGCTGACTCGCGAGGATAACCTCGATTGAGCAGATAGAGAAGATCCCTGATGGCCTCCCTCACGCCGGTCATCGATTCCCTCACTCTA